>JADFRJ010000249.1 GCA_022561355.1 Chloroflexota bacterium
CCTCTTCCATGTTCACCGTACGTTTGGTGAAGTCGTTATGTTCGTAGCCGGCGTCGACCGGAGCCATCTTTTGCAGCATGCGGGTCATGTCCTGCAGCAGCAGCGGCTCGTGCTCGTTGACCTTGATGGCGGCGGTCGTATGTGTGGAGAAGATCGTGACCTGGCCGAACTTGGCGCCAGATGCGGCCACGATGCTCTGCACTTCGTCTGTGATGTCGATGAACTCTGGCGCGGTCGTCGTTGTGGTAGTAAGCGTCTCACACACAACGACAGGTTCTGAACCTGTCGCCGCGATGACGCCATTGCGCTGGATCCGCACGTCGGTGAGGGTTCGTTCCATATCTGTTCCGGACTCCTCTAGCTCAACACTGGCAGCATCCCTGCTGGCGTCGCCAGTGTACCACGTTCCCCCCTTACTTCGGAGCTTACAAGCGGCGGGCGCTGGCTGCAAATTGTGCGCTCGCTCACATTCACTCAGCTTCGAGGCCGAGGCTACCACAGCCAGCATGCGCGCGACGCGAGGAGCGGTGATAGCGCAGGCCAAGGCAGGCCCAGGTGTCTATGGAGGCTTGTTCTTCACGACCCTAAGCACGCTCACGTATGAGATCCTGCTCACGCGGATCTTCAGCGTGACGATGTGGTACCACTTCGCGTTCGTGGCGGTCTCGGTCGCGTGTGTGGGCGAGTCTGAGACTCGCTATTTCGACTTGCGGCCCGCCTGAAAGCCACCAACATCAGGACCATCGACCCAGCCGCGCGTTCATGGCAGCAGCCGGGTGGGCTCCCGGGGCGACGACCACGTCGTTCACTGCCGTTCTTGATAGCATCTCGGTGAGTCGCTTCATTGAGCCGGGCGCGGCTCGTGGTGTATGCTTCTTCGGGCCGTTGCCGATTGGTGGCACAAATCAGCGGGAGGCTGTCATGTCCGGAGGCTGGGTGGCTGCGTTCGTTGTTGTTCTCAGCGCTTGCTTTCTCATCCTTGGCGCCTGCGCCGGCGGAAACGACGATCGCGAGTCAAGTGGAAGCGCTAGCGCCAGCCCGACTGCGCCCGGGAACTCATCCGACGGCGGCAGCGCCGCCGCTACCCCAACGATCATCGCGGTGCAGGGCTTCGAGGAGGTCACGGTTGTGAGCGGCCTGGATCAGCCCACGAACTTCGCGTTCGCCCCGGACGGCCGCATCTTCATCGCAGGGCAACAGGGGGATGTCCGAATAGTCAGGGACGGAGTACTGCTTCCCACCGCATTTGTTGAACTGACAGTAAACAGCTTTAAGCAACGCGGTCTGTTTGGCCTCGCGTTGGATCCGGACTTTGAAGCGAATGGGTACGTCTATCTCTACTTTACGCTCGAGCACGACGCGGCTAACCCTAGCGGCCCGAAGATGAACCGGCTCATTCGCGTCACGGCCGACGGCGACGTCGCAGCGCCTGGCAGTGAGATCGTCTTGCTGGGTAGCGTCGTTGGCGATCCATCACACTCGTTCTGTGAGGACTTCCCCTCCGGCAGCGACTGCCTGCCCGCGGACGGCTGCTGCCATGTCGGCGGTGGACTTCGGTTTGCGCCGGACGGAACACTCTTCGTTGCTACCGGCGACGGCGCCAGCACCATCGAACTGAGATTCCGCTCTCAGAACTTGGACAGCCTGGCCGGGAAGATGCTCCGGATCAACCCAGACGGCAGTGCGCCGGCAGACAATCCTTACTTCACGGGAGACCCGGCCGCGAACCGCTCCAAGGTTTGGGCCTATGGCCTCCGGGAACCATTCCGCTTTGGCCTTCAACCGGGCACGGCTCTCCCCTTCATTGGCGATGTGGGTGGGCTCTTCTGGGAGGAGATCAACATAGCATACCCTGGAGTCAACCTCGGCTGGCCCTGCTACGAAGGGCAGGGACGTCACTATGGCGCTGAGCAATATCCGATCTGCGAGACCCTCTTTCTCGAGGGGCCCGACGCGGTGGCCCCACCCCTTCACACGTATCCCAACCCCGGCAACCGCGCCGTCATTGGGGGCGACTTCGCTCTTACCTATCCGGAGCCGTACGCTGGGGCCTACTTCTTCGGCGATTGGGCGCAGTCGACGATCTCTTACTTGACGGTGGACGACGACAACAACCTGATCGATGTGCAGGAATTCGCCACGGGCGCCGGCGGACCGGTTGCCCTGAAGACCGGCCCCGACGGCGAGATCTACTACCTGGCATGGAACGCTGGCGAACTCCGACACATCCGCTGGGCGGGCTAACGCCGCTACAATGCCTGCCGGTCACCGAAGCCGGTGTCCAGCTCGTGCCAGTAGGCGATCGTGTCCTCGCCGAGCTTCCAGCAGAGGTACACCGTGCGGCCCTCGCGCTCGGAAGGGAAGTCGATCAGCCCCTGCTCGACGCCCTTGAGTTCGCAGCCGATCTCCTTGATCGCCTCGCCCAGCTCATTCAAACGCTCGATGAACTCGCGCGCCTCCTTCTGCCGGTCGCGTACGTCCCGCGAGACGAGGTGGCCGTTGCCCGTCGCCTTGCGGGTCATCGCCAAGATCTCCCGACGAAGCTCGTCGATGCGAGGTTTCTTCTTCCGCATCTCCATCAGGATCTCGCGGAGTCGCGGGAGCTGTGCGGTGGCCTCTTCGAGCGTGAATGTGCGGGACATCGGTGTGCAATCTTAGCAGACGGCTGCCCATCTGGGCAGCTTGGCTGTTGCTCCACAACAGCAGGCCTTAGCAAGCGTTTGTTTTTGCTAGGATAGAGCCGCTATGACGCAACCGGACGTAAGTGAACTGATGGTAAAGGGCATCGTCGTTGGCGTGTTCGCCGAGAACTGCTGGGTGATCGGCTCGCGACGCACGCGCGAGGGCATCGTGATCGACCCGGGCGATCAGGCGGACGACATCCTCCACATGGCGAAGGAGATGGGCCTCAACGTGAAGCTGATCGCGAACTCGCACTCGCACGTCGACCACATTCTCGGCGTGCGCGACGTGCAGGCGGCGACGGGTGCGCAGTTCCTGATGCACCCGAGCGAGGTGGAGGGCGCGCGCGCGGCCGGCGCGATGGCCGCCCGCTTCACCGGCAAGGAGGCGCTGCCGCCGCCGGACCCCGACCGCCTGCTGGCCGATGGCGACGTGTTGGAGGTGGACGGGCTGAAGCTGCAGGTGATGCACACGCCGGGCCACACGCAGGGCAGCCTGAGCTTCTACACGGAGGGCATGCTGTTCAGCGGCGACACGCTCTTCCAGGGCTCGATCGGGCGGACGGACCTGCCCGGCGGGAACTTCGAGCAGGAGATGGCGAGCATCGTCGACAAGCTGATGGCGCTGCCCGACGATACGGTCGTGCTGCCGGGCCACATGCAGGAGACGACCATCGGGCGGGAGCGGCAGTCGAACCCGTTCGTGCTGGAAGAGCTGGC
>JADFRJ010000250.1 GCA_022561355.1 Chloroflexota bacterium
GAATCCCCAGAGGCTACATCGCTTCCGAAATGAGGTCGAGGATGGTTTGCGACTAGATCATAAGAACATCATTAAGGTCATCGACTGGGACCTAGATGCCGCCCCACCATATATCGTTTCGTCTCACTACAAAGGTGGAAGCCTATCTGCGGCTCGGCCGTTCGAGTTCTCTAGCCATAGTCGGCTGTTGGATCTATTCGGGCAGGTGTGTGATGGGGTCCTCTACGCGCATGGTGAAGGCGTCGTTCACCGAGACTTGAAGCCGGAGAACATCTTCCTCTCCAACGACCCAAGCGGAGATGCTGTGGTGGGCGATTTCGGACTTTGCCACGTCGAAGATGGGGAACGAATTACGGTAACACAGGAGCCGATAGGCGGACGGTACTACATGGCCCCTGAATGGGAGGATGGCCCGGTCGAGCGCGTAACGCCGCAGTGCGATGTTTACAGTCTTGGGAAGATTCTTTACTGGCTGATGTCCGAAGGAAAGACATTCAGCAGGGAGAAGCATCGCGACCAAAGATTCGATCTCGCTTCTAGGACCCAAGACATTTACATGGAGCATGTTAGTCGGTTGCTTGACCACATGATCCTTGTGGAGCCGAACAGGCGTTGGCCGCTTGACGTTGTGCGAGACCAGGTAACTCTGACGAAGCGCCTCGTCGTTGGAGAATATAATCCCGCGGGCCCCAAGGTTCTAACGCGCTGTACCTACTGTGGTATCGGGCAGTACATGATGGTGGGGCGCGACGTCAAGAGCGCTATACCGCTAGGTCTCCTCCAAGAGGGGGCATCGGGCGAATGGAGGTTCTTAGTATGCAGCCATTGCGCTCACGTGCAGTCATTCAGGCCCGACATCAGCCGACGCAACAGCCTTGACGATAAGACCCCCTGGGACGAGCCGACTGACTAGTCGCAGCTCCCGCACACACCGCACGCCAACGCCCCATTCGCGCTAACTCCTGCGCGCCGTACGCTCCATACATGAGCGCTCAATACCCGCAACCGGCGGGTGGCGCGCAGTGGACATAAAGCGACGTTTAGCGAACATAACGGAGGCCCTTTGTATCTGGAGCGCCCAAAATTAGAGGCCATTCTGCAAAACAAACTTCCGAGCGCGGACGTGCGCTAGACTGACCCCGCTATGGACGACCATATTCGCACCGCGATGGCCGCGTACGAGCCGAAGCGCATCGAGCGCGAGGAGATGGAGCGCGCGGCGGTGCTGATCGCGCTCTACGACAAGGACGGCGTCTCGCACATCCTCTTCCAGGTGCGCTCGGAGACCGTGCTGCACCACAAGGGCCAGATCTCGTTCCCGGGCGGCGCGGAGGACCCCGGCGACGTCGACCTGCTGATGACGGCCCTGCGCGAGTCCGAGGAGGAGATCGGGCTGGTGCGGGAGGACGTGGAGGTGCTGGGCCAGCTAGACGATATCGTTACGATCAGCGACTTCCTCGTGACGCCATACGTCGGTCGCGTGACGCGGGCCGCGCCGTACCCGTTCGCGCCGAGCGGCTACGAGGTAGCGGAGCTGCTGGAGGTGCCGCTGCCGCACCTGCTGGACCCCGCCAACCTGAACCGCGAGCCGGTCGCCTGGCGCGAGGTGATGGCGCCGCCGCCGTCGTACAGCTACGGCAAGCACCTGATCTGGGGCGCGACGGGGCGGATGCTGACACAGTTCTTGGACGTGACGCGGCCGGAGTAGCGGTACAATGTGAGGCAGGGCGATGTCTATGAGATTTCTACTAGCTGCTGTTCCGATTCTACTTCTGGCCGCCGCATGTGGCGGAGGTGACGGCGGTGGAGGCCTCGTGAAGAACGCGGACGGGCTCTATGTCATCGAACGCTACGATTTCAAGGGCGTCGATCTGGAACTGGCGGACCTAGTTAAGCCGAGCATCCCAAACCCATACCCCGAAATCGTCGCGACCGTAAACGCCGAGGAGATCATGGGCGAGGAGCTGTTGGTGAAAGAGATTTCGCTGGAGTTGGGACGACGTGACATCGCGGACGTGGGCGAGATACTCAAAGAGCAACTGCTCGCAGACTCCGATTCAACCGACCCTCTCAACTCGCTGATCGACTATTCGCTGATGAAACAGGCTGTGGAGCGACTGGGTCTGCTGCCGAGTCAAGAAGAAGCGATTGAGTACACGCGGCAAATGGAGCAGACGTTCCTCCATTCGGCAGGCGTGGCAGGCTTAGAGGGTGCCGTGGAACTACTGCGCCTGCAGGGGTTCCCAGCGGAGGACTGGGCGGCTAACGATGAGCTCGTCGAACGGTACAGCGAGACGTTGGGCCTACTGGCGCTGCGTCAACAGGAGTGTTCGCCGAGCCCGACGCCGACGCCGCTCGCCTTCTTCGTTGATTTTGGCCTCGACTGCGCAGCGTTCCTTACTGCTGAGCGGGAGAACGCGGAGATCGAGTACTTCGTTGTGTGGGCCAAGTAGGGCGGCCCCCTGTCTACGTTCGCAGCAGGCGCGAGCGGCCGGGCCAGGTGATGCGGAGGCCAGCCCACGACATCACCGAGAAGCCTAGCAGGAAGAGCGGCCACTGGAAGGCTGATGGGCGCACGGCGGCCACAGCGTCCAAGCCATCGGGCAGTGCGGTCAGGCCGTCCACGGTGAAGGTGTAGAGCACGATGGCGATGCCCACGGCGGCGACGGCCACGTTCGTCCAGGTCAGCCGCCAGCTCACGCCTCGATCCGCGCCCAGCACGGCCGCGGCGCCGCCGACACACATCACCGCCGCGATGAGCGCCGGCGCCAACACCGGCCCCCACCACGGAACAGGGATCAGGAACAGCACGTCCCAATCGAGCGGCGACCGCGGCCAGCCCTCGATGACCACCAACCAGCCATAGTAGGCGATGTCCCAGACGCCGAACGCGAAGACGAAGTGGCCTAGCCGGTCCTGCAGGTGCCGTCCGGCCAGCCAGCCTACCGCCAGCAGCATCACGATGGTCGCTCCCTCCCGCCCCAACTCGATGGCCGTCAGCCGGTCGGCGGCGGTGGGCAAGTCTCGCACGAGGTCCTCGATGCCGTAGATCTCGCGCAGGTAGGCGACGACGGCCGCCTCGACACATGCCATCGCTACGGCATAGGCGGCTACCAGCGGCAGCCTGCGAACGCTCTCCATACGGTGGCATCATAGCGGCTGGCAAGAAGCGTGCGGCCTGGCAGGCAGGCCGCTCCTCGACTACACTCAGGAATCATGAGCGACCCTGTAACAGCCGTGCTGCTGCTGTCCTGCGCCGACCAGAAGGGGCTGGTAGCGGCGGTCTCCGACTTCCTCTACCAGAACCAGGGCAATATCATCCACGCCGACCAGCACACGGACCAGGAGGAGGACATTTTCCTCCAACGCGTCGAGTGGGAGCTGGAGGGCTTCGC
>JADFRJ010000251.1 GCA_022561355.1 Chloroflexota bacterium
CCGAGCTACTCAGGAGGTGGTTGCAATAGTTGGTCCTGGCATCGGCCCTATGATGGTGCGAAGGCGCCTCTGGCGCGCGGCAGGCGCGGCAGCCCTGCTTAGCGTACTTGGCGTGGTCGTGATCGTCGTCGGGCTGAACAGCGACGCTCCTTCGGCGTCGGCAACCGACCCCACTCCGACGAAGATCGCCAACGACGGCAGCTTGGGAGGCGTATCCGACATCCTCGTCGGCGATGTCGCCACTGGCGCCGGTTCCTTCTACTGCATCGCCAAGACGGACCACGCGACGAGCAACAACGAGGTCAAGACCGCCCTCCAATGCAACATCGACATCGAAAACGCCGGCCTCCCGCCGACGAGCGACACGCCGCCAACGTGGGAAAACACCTGCGAAACGCTGGCCGCCAGGGACCCGTCTGAGTGCGTAGCCGGCGACCTCCATAATTCGTCGGAGCCGGGCGCTGACGCGCTGGCGGGCCCGCCGCCGCCGCCGCCGTACACGACGCAAGCACCCAGCAAAGGCTACGGCTTCTTCTATCCAGGTGGCGCAGGTTCTCCGGGGGGCGTCTGTGGATCGACGGACTGCACGGTCGTCACCTCCTGCTTCGAGGAAGTGGGGTCGCCGGACGACACGGGCCCGAACGTCATTTGGACAACCGTCATCCTGGACCCAAAGGCTGGCGCCACGGTCGACGTGGACCCGCCCGGCCCCGGCCCTGAGGACGTAGACAGGGTCTCAAGCGGTTTCGTGGACATCTGGTACAACCAGAGCAACGCCAGCTGCAAGGCCGGCACGCCCAAAGGCGACCCAGACTTCGATGACCTGCCGCTGCAGTCGATCCAGGCGTACGACAAGGGCGGGTCGAATCCGAATTCGAACCCGGCCCCTTGGCGCCGCACCGCAGTCAGCACCCTCGACTTCGACGGCGACGGCTGCACGGACGAGGACGAGCTGTCCAAGACCAGCGCCGCCAAGTGTGGCGACGATCCGCAGAACCCGTTCGACTCCTTCGACCCGAACACGGTCGATCTGAGCGGCATCTACTACATCACCACGCGGCTGGTCCGCGCGGACTGCATCGATGATCAGTGCACGAGTGGCGCCCCGGGCATCTACATCTACTGCCGCGCCGACCTTCAGCACGACACCAGCGACGACACGCTGGAGATGCGGCCGTACTGCTACGCGGACAACACGGCAGTGGACATCAACCCGGAAGCGTATCCCGGCATCACCGGCGATGGCTTCCCGGGCGGCCCGCCGCCGGGACCAGAGTTCCCCAGCTCCGGCAGCGGCAACTACGTCTACGGCGATGTCGACGAAACGCACACGCTGCTGACCGGGACCTATACGAAAGCCAACCCACCGACGATGCACGTCTTCGGTTGCATCCTCGACCCGGATGACAGCACCGGGACCGGCGACGTCTGGTTCGACATCACGCTCAGCGCATTCCAACTGCCTGGAACGATCGGCGTGTTCCTCTTCCAGAACCCGGACTGCGCCGGCAGCCCCACAGGCGAACCGCTCATCGGCACCGTCGGCTTTGCCAGGCAACCGAACGGCAAGCTGCGCGACGACGACAATGACGGTGTTCCGACGGAGCGGGAGCTTCAGGACGACACTGCTTGCGGCCGCCGCGACCCGTACAACAAAAACGATTACTATGACGTCTCGATCCCGCGTGACGGCGTCATCGACCTGCCGAACGACATCCTCGGCGTGATCCTGCACTTCGCGCCTGGCGGCTACGATGATGGTGATGAGAACTGGGACCGCCCGGCGAAGATGACTGGCGCGGGCGCCGGCAGTACCTGGAACCGCGGTTCGCCCGACGGTGTGATCGACCTGCCGAACGACATCCTCGGCGTGATCCTGCAGTTCAACCCGGGTGGCTGCCCGCCGCTTTCATGAGCGCGGCCGCGTCCTGGGCACGGATGCGAAAGGTGACCGCAGGTTAGCCGTTTACTCTCGCGCTAGCTCCGCGGTGAGTTCTCCAACCGTCTCGCCTAGCTGGCGAAGGTGCTCTTCGTGAGAGAGGCTAATGTCGAGCGGGCTAATCGAGACGTAGCCATCGATGACAGCGCGAATGTCCGTCCCCGGATGGGCATGCCTCGTGTCCGCGACCAGCGTGCGCTCCAGCGGCTCGTGGATGCCATCTCCCTTCTCCGAAAGGTGGATGTAGCCCCCTGGCGCGACGCGCGTGATGGCGACGCCCTCCAACTCGTCGAGTGAGCGCGCCGGCACGTTCACGTTGAGGAAGCTGCCCGCCGGGATCTTCTCCTCATCGATACGCCGGCCTAGCATCCGCGCCACAGCCACAGACGTCTCCCAATGCGGGTTGGCGACGCCCTCTTCCGTAGGTAAAAGGTCCTGCGAAAAGGCAATGGATGTCACCTTGCGGAACGCGCCCATGAGGGCGGCGCCGCACGTGCCTGAGAGGAAGAAGTCCGCGCCCAGGTTCGCGCCGGGGTTGATGCCGGCGGCCAGGATACTGATCCAGCCCTGCTTGAGCCGGCGCAGCCCAATGAGCACGCAATCGGCAGGCGTGCCGTCCACCATGTACGCCTTCACGCCGGGCAGGCGCTCCGGCACCTCCCGCACCTGGAGATCGCTCCTGTAGGTGACCATCGTGCCCGACCCGGAAGCCTCCGTCGCGGGCGCAACGACCATCACGCGCCCGAACTCGGCCATCACCTCCGCCAGCTTCCAGAGGCCCGGCGCTTCGATGCCATCATCGTTGGTCACCAAGATGTGGCGTTCTTCGCTCACAGCAGCTCCTCGACCTGCGATGGCAGCGTGATGTTGTCGATCAGCCGCACCTCTCCGATGTGCACGGCGAGCGAGACGAGCGCCTCGCCTTCGATCGAGTCCAGTTCTTCCAAGGTTTCGGTGTCTGCCACGCTCACGTAGTCTATCCGTGCTAGGGGCTCGCGGCTAATGAGAGACTGCAGTTCGTCCCGGATCCGGGCGGCGCTGCGCTCACCGCCTTGCCAGCGCTGGGCCGCGAGCCGGAGCGCCTTTGAGAGCGCAAGCGCAGCCTCGCGCTCGGCAGGCGAGAGCCGCGCGTTGCGGCTACTCATCGCCAGGCCATCTGGTTCTCGGATCGTGGGCATCCCGACGATCTCTACTCCCATGTGCAGGTCGCGCACCATGCGGCGGATCACGACTAACTGCTGGGCGTCCTTGCGGCCGAAATAGGCCCGCGTTGGCTGGACCACGTTGAAGAGCTTCGCGACGACGGTGGCCACGCCGCGAAAATGGCCGGGCCGATGCTCGCCTTCAAGCCGTTCCGTAACTTCCCCGACGTCCACTGATGTCGATTGGCCAGCGGGGTACATCTCCTCGGCGGAGGGCATGAACAGGGCATCGACGCCTTGCTCTCG
>JADFRJ010000044.1 GCA_022561355.1 Chloroflexota bacterium
GGATCGAGCTGCCGTCTGAGGGCTGGGACCATCTCGCGTAGCCTGGAATTCGCAACGAAGACGCCGTCCGAGACGAGGCGGCTAGGCGCTCGCATCGGCAGGCTGCTGGAGGCTGGTGACGTGCTGCTGTTCCAAGGGGAGTTGGGGAGCGGCAAGACCGTGCTGGCGCAAGGGGTGGGGGAAGGGCTGGCCGTTCGCGAGCCCGTCAAAAGCTCCTCGTTCGTGCTTGTGAACGAATACCACGGCCGGCTAACCGTCCAGCATGCCGACCTCTACCGCCTGGAGGAGGCTGCCCAAGTCTTCGATCTGGGCCTGGAAGAGATAGCCGCGCCAGGCGTCCTCATCGTCGAATGGCCTGAGCGCGCTTGGGACGAGCTGCCGCCGGAGCATCTCCTGATCCGCATTGTTGAAAACGCAGACGGGGCCGAGGCAAGAGCCGGCCGGACGCTTACGCTGGAAGCGCGAGGATCCCGATACGAGGAGCTGATCGAGCAGTTGGATCGCCGGAGCAAGCGGGCGGCGAGGGTATGAGGGAGCCACTCGAACTCTCGATCGACACCTGCTCAGACAACGCTTCGATCGCGCTCTCCAGAGAGGGCTCGCTCCTCGTCGAGCTGACGTGGCATATTGGGCGGGAGCACTCCAGACAGTTGTTGCCCGCGATAGACGGCCTTCTGGGCCGTCTGAGCGCGTCTAAGGACGATCTGACGGCGTTGTTCGCGGCAAAAGGACCCGGTGGCTACGCGGGCGTTCGAGCGGGCGTCAGCACGGCCAAGGGCCTCGCCTTCGGGCTCGAACTGCCGCTGGTCGGCGTGGGCCGCCTGGAAGTGGAGGCGTACGCTTGGCGGGCCGCTGGAGGGCCGATTGTCGCGGTGCATCGCGCCGGACGCCGGGATGCCGCCTGGGCGGCTTACGAGGGCGTACCGGAGTGGAAGGAACTATCGGCGCCGCGCTTGAGCCCGCTGGAGGAGCTGGCCTCTCTCCTCCCTGCGGGGTCGCTCGTCACGGGCGAGCTTGAGGAGGAGGCGGTGGCGGAGATGACGGCGCTAGGTCATCGCGTCGTCACAGGCGCCGCGACGATCCGCCGCGCGGCCCTTCTCGCCGAACTGGGCTGGCAACGCCTGCAGGCGGGCGAAACGGATGATCCTAAGTCATTCGTGCCTCTATACTTACGCGAGCCCGCGATCGGGCCGCAGAAGTAGCTGAAATAACTATGGAACGCACGCTGATCCTGCTGAAGCCCGACGCCCTACAGCGTGGGCTGGCCGGCGAGATCATCTCGCGGCTGGAGCGCCGAGGGCTGAAGATCGTGGGCATGAAGCTCATGCAGCTCGACGACGCATTGGCTCGCCGCCACTACGCCGAGCACGAAGGCAAACCGTTTCTCGACTCGCTAATCAGGTTCATCACGTCTGGGCCGCTCATCGCGGCGGCGCTGGAAGGCCCAAACGCGATCGCGCTGACCCGCAAGCAGATGGGCGCGACCGACCCACAGAACGCCGACAGCGGCACGATCCGCGGCGACCTGGCGCTCTATGTGCAGTTCAACCTGATCCACGGCTCCGACTCGCCGGAATCCGCCAAGCGGGAGCTGGCTCTCTTCTTCAACGACGATGAGATCGTCTCCTGGGACCGCGACGTGGACGCCTGGATCGTTGAGTAGCGAGCCCAACACGCTCTCCGTTCGTCCTGAAGCTCCCCGCGATTACCACGCGATCCATACGCTGGTGACGGCCGCGTTCGGTCGCGAGAGCGAAGCCAAGCTCGTCCGCCTGCTCCGCGCCGACGCCGATGCCTACGTACCTGAGCTAGCGTTGGTCGCGGAAGAGGGCGGCGAGATCATCGGGCACGTCATGTTGACCAACGCCACGCTTCACGGCGATGAGGACTGGCGGGTGCTCGCGCTAGGACCGCTTTCTGTGACGCCAGGACGGCAACGGAAGGGCGCCGGCATCGCGCTCACCGAGGCCGCGCTCGAACTGGCCGATGCGCGAGGAGATCGGCTCGTGGTACTGCTCGGGCACCCAGCTTACTATCCGCGCTTTGGCTTCGAGCCAGCCCGTGGCAGGGGCATCGAGCCACCGTCGGAGGAGATGCCGGACGCCGCGTTCATGGTCAAGGTGCTATCGAAGTATGAGGAGCGCTATCAGGGACGCTTCGAGTACGCGCCGGCGTTCGGCCAAGTCTAGGGCCGGACCTTCACTACTGGATGCGCACAACCTCTGTGGCGTCCTGCCACAGCTCTTCAAGATCGTAGTAGTCGCGCAGCTCGGGCGAGAAGATGTGCAGGATGATGGCTCCGTAGTCTACGAGGACCCATCCCGAATCGACGCCGCCTTCGCGATGGGACGGCTTGATGTCCTCTTCGCGCAGTTCGGTATTGACCAGCTCGACGAGCGCGCGCATCTGGCGATTGTTGATGGCCGTGGCGATCACGAAGTAATCGGCGAAGGAGGCCACCTTCCGGATGTCCAGGAGCAGCACGTCTTCCGCCTGGCGGTCAGCCAGCAGGTCGACGATTCGGCGAGCGAGGTCGGCGGGTGCGTTCAGTAGACGTCCTTCGGGTGCAGTTGAAGTGGCTGGACTCATGCGTCCGCCAGTATAGCACTAGCACCGTGCAAATCAGCCTGCGCACCGTGCAAGACATCCTATTCGGTAGAATGGGACGCTATGTCTCGTGAACGCATCGTTGTCGCGATGAGCGGTGGTGTCGACTCCTCCGTGGCCGCCGGTTTGCTGCTGCGGGAGGGATACGACGTCATTGGGGTCACGATGCGCCTCTGGGCGCCGGAAGACGTGCAAGCGCCCCGCTACCACAAGCGCTGCTGTTCGGTAGAGGACATCGACGACGCGCGCTCCGCGGCGGACGTCCTCGGCATCCCTCACTACGTCGTCAACATGGAGCGGGAGTTCATGGCGAACGTCGTCGACTACTTCGTGGCTGAGTACAGCCGCGGACGTACACCAAATCCCTGCCTGCCATGCAACGAGCACGTGAAGTTCCGGGCGCTGGTGCAGCGAGCGAAGGCGATGGAAGCCCGCTATCTGGCCACTGGTCATTACGTACGGCTGGTCGAATCGCAGGGGGTCTACAGGCTCTACCGCGCGAGAGACGAGGCGAAGGACCAATCGTACGTCCTCTACATGTTGGGTCAGGAAGATCTGGCGGGCGTGCGCTTTCCTATCGGCGCGTTCGAGAAGGACGAGATTCGGGAGCTGGCGATGGAGATGGGCCTGCCCAATGCGAGCAAGCCCGACAGCGCCGACATCTGTTTCTTGCCGACCGAGGACTATCGCGACTTCATCGCTGAGCGGGTGCCGCAGGCCGCGGGCGACGTCGTCGACAGCGACGGCGCGGTGGTTGGGAGGCACGAAGGCGTTGCCAGGTTCACGATCGGCCAGCGGCGCGGCTTGGGTGTTACTTTAGGGGAGAAGCGCTACGTGACATCGATCGACCCGCAGCTCAACGTGATCACGATCGGGCCGGAGGATGCGTTGCTTGCAAGCGGTCTCAGCGCGGAAGCGCTCTCCTGGGTGCGCGGCGAACCGCCCGCGAACGAATTCGAGGCTGGCGTGAGGATCCGCTATCAGACGCCGGTGCAGCCGGCCTGGGTGCGGCTGACTGAGGCAGGTGCGGATGTGCGTTTTCGCGAGCCGCAGCGCGCCATCGCCGCTGGGCAGGCGGCCGTCTTCTACCACGGGGATGAAGTGCTGGGAGGCGGGATCATCGCCCGCGCGGCCGACGCGAAAGCTGAGCCAAAGGACGCGTAAGAGGCGGCGGTTTCGTTTGAGGCGCCGTCTACCGATGCTACCGTAGAGAGCTGCGGGTCTCGACCGGCCATGCTATGATGCAGCGCTGATGGAGGTAGTTTAAGTTGAGTTACTTGTTGTTCGGCCTTGCAAACTGGCGCGACATCATGATCCTCGCTGTCGGTTCAATTGCGTTTCTTGTGTTGTTGGCGATCCTCGTGGCCATTGTCGTGCTAGGTCTGGCCACCCGCGCGCTCATCCGTAGGGCTACGAAGTTACTGAACGATGACGTGTCGCCGCTGCTGGATTCGGCGCAGCAGACCGCGCATACCGTTCGTGGCACAGCATCGTTCGTGAGCGAGACGGCGGCGAGGCCGATCATTCGCGTCTACGGTGTCTTGGCCGGTGCGAAGCGCGCGGCTAGTGTGATCACGGGCATCGGGCGGCGTGACAGCGGCGAGTAGCGTCGCGCTTACAGCGAAAGGAGTTCGCGTGTGTCTGAGGAGATAGAAGCCATGACCGACGAGATGGACGAAGAATTCGCTGATGAACCAACCGGCGACGAAGCTGAGGAGCAAAAGTCGCATGGGCCGGGGCTGAGGCTCGGCATCCTCGTTGGGCTGATCGCCGGCGCTGTCGTGGCCACATTGTTCGCGCCGCCGACGGGCGAAGAGGCGCCTGGAGATGAAGCTGCGGAAGGGTCGGCTGAGGGGAATGACGCATCGCGGCTGGACCCGGATGAAGGAGCGCCTATTGCCCGTGTGCGCTCGCTTATCGAGCAGGTGCGGGCGCGTGTGCGGGAAGCATCCCGAGAGGCGGAGATCGCCACGCGTGAGACCGAAGAGCTGGCTCACGCCCGCTACGCTGAGCTGACGCACCAAGAAGGGAAGAAGACGTAAGAGGCTGGCGCTGAGATACGCCTATCCGCGCATGGCGACTGCATACGTCAACGTCGCTAGCACATACCTGACACTCTCGTCTAGAAGCCTTCCAACTTCAGAAGCGTCCTTCAGTATTCGTCCAGGAATCACAGCATATTCCTTCTTGATGTGTCCCTTGGGGAAGTATCTTAAACGCCTTGCGCCTTGCTCTTCGAACAGCACTTCAAGCACATTAGGCGGGAGCCGGAGAGCGATGCCAAACGTCCCGCAGGAGATGAATATGCGGCCGTCCACGTAGCCGCCTACAGCACCAAAGACGTTCTTAAACTCTATCCGATGGGTAGCGGCAAGCTTGGGCGCAGCCAGGTCTAACAGCGCTGTAATCCGGCCGGAATACTTGTTCTTCATGGATCTCTGAGGGTCGGGGGAGGTAGGAACGAATCGAACTCGTGGCGGAGAGGGTGGGATTCGAACCCACGAGGGCTTGCACCCTACACGCTTTCCAGGCGTGCCTGTTCGGCCGCTCCAGCACCTCTCCGCGTGAAATTCATCTCAGGGCCGGATACGACACCGGCGCTAGCCCGCATCGCGGCACATTCGTTGTCGTGGCGGAGAGGGTGGGATTCGAACCCACGAGGGCTTGCACCCTACCGCTTTTCGAGAACGGCACCTTCGGCCACTCGGACACCTCTCCGCGTATCTGATTCGACCTTTCGAGAGTATACCAACATCAGCAGTTGCTGAGCGTGGCGTGGGGTTCAATCACGCGAAGTTGGTTATGAGGCCTGCAACGAACTGCAAGATCAATGCGGCGTCCACAGGATCGAGCCGCTGATCGTTATTCACATCTCCATCCTCCTGGCAGGGAAGCGATGAAATTAGTCCGGCGCTGAGCTGCAATACGAGGGCTGCGTCGATGGCGTCGACCGTACCACCGCAGTCGACGTCGCCGATGGTGCCACCGGCCGTTGGTATCGGATGTGTAGTTGGACGAGGCGGGATCGGGGTAGCGGGTGATAGTGGAGAAGTCGTCGGCGACGGTGACCCCGTCACAGTGTTGATGGGCGCCACAGTGGACGTCGGGGTGGGTGTCTGAGTCGGTGCCTCGGTGGGTACAGGTGACGCCGTCACAGTGTTGGTGGGGGTCACGCTGAACATCGGCGTGGGTGTCTGATTCGGTGCGTTCGTCGGTAAAGGCGTTACTGTCAGTGTCGGGAACGTAGGCAGGCTCGAACAGCTGTTAAACGGGTTCTTGTAGATCAGGATTCTTGATCGATTGAGGTCGGCGACGTAGAGGTTGTCGTCTTCGTCGAAGACGGACGTATACGCATGCGAGGTGAAGTCGTTCAGGAAGTCATCCGGAATAGTCGAAGCACCGCGAGGGTTGTGATACACCCCTGGAAATCTGTTCGCCGTGAACGAGAAGCCGTTGTAGCCCACCACCATCCGATTGCAGGAATCGAACGCAGGGCTCCACGTAGAATGCTCCACGCTTCCTGTCCTAGGGAAGATCTTCATCGCAGAGGGGGCATAGATAACGGACGTATTGTCGGAAGGGAATAGATCACCAGCGAAGACGAGCAACCTGTGATTTCCGGCGTGTTCGAGCCAGTGGTCTGCCACATACAGGTCTCCCCAACGGTCGACTTGGAGGAGGCCTGGTCTGCACAACGTGCTAGGCGACTCGGTCTCTCCACGATTGCAGTCGGTTCCTAACGTACTCAATTGTCCCAGTACGATGTCGACCTCCGGATTCGTTAGAGGGTTTCGTATTCGCATGGTTCGGTTGCTTCCCGGGAAGCTCATCCAGGCGAAATCACCGCCTTTGGTCGGGAGAATAATCATTTCTATGTCAGTTGGCTGCAGGGCGACCTCGCCTTCGCTATTGATGGCGGGGATTGGCATCGTGATCGTCTGCGTCGGCGCAGCACCCGTCGTGAGCGGCGTCTCGTAGATCCAAACCTCCATGTTCTGCGTGGCAAAGTCGATCACCGCCCAGAGCCGCGATCCGTCCCATTTCACTTGCGTAATCGTCCAGGGGCTGTTGTGCGTAAAGTCCTGGTCTGCCAGCGCCGCTCCAGGAACGATGACACCGTCTGCAGGCTGATTATTTATCAGGGTGTCGGGATCGTTCCAGAAGAGAATTCTAGATGCATCAGCAACCACCATCTGTTTCCAGGGGCCCGTTGAAGGGTCGACGCCCGACACGATGTCGAGTCCTTGCACGGATCCTTGAAGTCCACTAGGACCTTGTAGGTTTGCCTCAGGCCTCAACGGGTTGGACGATGGTCCTGTCCTGAAGAAGCGGTAGTCTGGTGTCCAAGAGCTGCCGGAACCTGGGTTGGGTAGCGGATCATTGTATCGGAGCACGTCGTTGTTGAACCGGCCGTTAGAGACGATGATGTTGCCGTCCTGGTCGATGCCAATTGACCCGTTGTTGGAGCACATGGCTGTGTTGCAGGAGCCGAGGTCACCAATCTCATTCTTGCCTATGATCTTCTTCGCTGTGGCACCGGCGAGGTCCCAAAGGATGAGGCGCGTATTACAGATGTCTTGGACCCACATACCGCCGCGATTGGGATCGGCTCCACTGTAGGCATCGAGCTCCAGCCCACGTGGGCACATGTTCGATCCCAATGTCCTGTCAGCCACCATACCGTTGATGAAGGGAGGCTTGAATACCAACACGCGTTTTCCGCCGCCGAGTCCATCGCCGTCGGAGTCTGCAACGTAGAGGTCGCCGGCGGCATCGAAACGAACGGCCAGTGGATAGTCCATCTGATCTAGTCCCGTACCCACGCCGCGGGTAGAGAAACTCGGCTGCCCCAGCACCAAGTCTGCAGTGGTCGAAATAATTCCCATCTGGAGTGGGAAACGTAGCACGCGGGCGTTGCCACTATCGGCGACCCACAAATTGCCGGCCCCGTCTACTGCCGCCCCGGCGCCGAGATTCAGATCAGGACGGCCACTGACTTCAAAGCAAAGGGTCGACGCTGACGGACTCGTAGTCGAGCCTCGATTGCACAGATTGCCAGTAAAGCCAACCTGTCCCCAGACCTGATCAGCGACTGTGTCGTTCTCAAACGGACTCTCATACCTGAGGATGCGATGATTCTCCTCATCCGGCACGTACAGGTTTCCATCAGCGTCAACGGCCATGTTTGCGTGGCTGATGGTTTCGGTGAGACTGATCGCCTCTTCTGGCAGACCACACAACGACGAGGCCGAAGCCGGCGTTCGCTTCGGGTAGCTCTGGTAGTTGCTGTCGCCGTTGCACGCAGATGCGTTGATGCCAGATGGTTGCCCAAACACGATCTCCGCGGTGCACGGAAAAGCTGTGTAGCAATCTGCGAGATCGATGCCCAAGACCCGGCTATTACCACCGTCCCAGACGTACACCACTCCATCGGGGTGATTCGTGAACGACCTGCGGTCAACGATCACGCCTCCACCAAACGCTAGGTGTAGCTTGTGGTCGACAACTTGATTTGGCGAGCTACTGGAGAAATCGGGCTGGCCGATCACGACATCGGCCCAAAGGTCGCCGCCAGTTCCACGCGGAGGCGCCACCGGCACCGAGGCGTTCGTTGGACTGGCTGCGATAGCGATTGTCACCAAGGCTATGAGCGCGAACAGAGCACTACGGGCATGAAAGGACCTTCGAACCGCCCGGTAGGCTTGTTCTTTGCTCCTAGGAACACGCATCCTGACGTCCTCGTCTAGCACCCTACAGGAAGAACTGCTAGCTCTAACTGTACCGCAGTGACTGAGTGCCCTAGGTGGCTACGCAGTAGTTGAGTCAGGTGTCACTATGTGTTGATCGTGTCCGCCTGACCCGATGCTGAGTGCTATCTGTTCTCTGTCCTTCATGGACACGGGGATGGGACTTTCGACTCGGAACCTCGGTACCTGACCGGAAAAAGGCCCGGGGGTGGTGTTGTCGCTGACTTTAACTTCGATGGCAAGTTGGATGTGGCGACTACGGGACAAGCGGGCGTCGGGTCAAGCGCGAACGAAATCTCGGTCCGGCTCGGAAATGGAGATGGAACCCCCACTCGGACACCTCTCTGACGCTCAGCCCACGGCTGACCGTGGGCTGAGCGTCAGTATACCATGGTGCCCGGCGAACTTAGGGCGCGGGCTGGGCTTCGGCGGGGGCGTCCGGTATGCGCGTGGCGCGCACAATGACGCGTTGATCATACTCCCCAACGTCTTGCCGGAACGTTCCTCCGCAGGTGATCAGCGTGATGACCTCTTCTAACGTATCGCCGACGATCTCCTGGATAGGCGCCGTCCCCGCGTTGACCGTCCGCCGCTCGCTGACGCCGTACTTGTAGACCGTGCCGTCCGCGAGGCGCACCTCTATCACGTCGTCGCGCTCCAGGTCCTTGAGGTGCCAGAATACGGCCGGGCCGTAGTTGTAGTAGTCCACGTGCCCTGAGAAGACCGCATTCCCACCCTCCGCGTCCGGTGCGAAGCCTGGGCGGGCGCTGAAATCGTACCAGGCGACGTTGAGCGGGCCATCAGGCGTCTCCATCACGCCATCGTCGTCGACGCCAAGCACTACGATGGCCGCCTCGACGGCGAATCTGGGGATCGAGAGACTTGCTATCGGCGATTCATTGGGCGGGGGCGGCGACGCCGTTGCCGTAGGCCGTTCTCGTTCCACGAGTACCCGTGGCGTGGGCTCGATGTCGAAGGCTGGCGGAGGGCCTTCGTACACATCTTCGCCTACGATTCCCGTGATGCTGAGCAGGAAGAGGACGCCTGCCGCGGCGAGCGCCGTGATGCCGGCGCCCATCGCCGCGAGCGAGAGCCTGTTCCAGCCGCTGGAGGTCTGTCCTGCCATTACGGCACCACGCCGGCCGGGCAGACGTTCGCTACCCGGCGCTGGCTACTATCGTGTGCGTCGGGGGTGCTATCTGGGGGCTTAGGCAACTGAGCCTCACTGAATGCCTTCAGGGGCGTGCCCGCGGTTCTTGTCGACGAATTCCTCGACGCGCTCTCGGTCGAACTCGTCTAACAGATCGATCCGCCCCCAGGATGTGAGCGCAATCCGGGCGTCCATCCTGGAGTACGGGGCAAGGATGACGCCACGATCGTAGGGGCTCGTAATGCTTCGGAGGTTCCTGACGAGCTCCAGACATGGCGTGGAGCAGTTGTACTGCACCAGTACCCCACCGTGTTCCAGCGCGTGCACCTGCAACTCCTCCGGCAGACTGTTCTGCTCACCCCAGGGAGGCGCCTGCGGGGCATGCGGGCCCGATGTGGGTGGTGAAGTTGAATAGCCACCAGCAGGCTGTCCCGAATGGTTTCCGGCGCCGGACGTTGAGACGCTCTCGCCCGGCCGTGGCTGCAGGTAGACCAACCAGATGACAAGGCCGAGAGCGACGGCGGCGGCTAACCCCGCCAGCCCGTAGCCAACCCTCCGTAACCGCTGGCGGCCGCGGTCGCGTTCGTTTTGAAGGTCGCGTACCGCTCGCCGCTCCAAACGCCGCTGCCGCTTAGCTTCCTTCTTCTCTCGCTGTTCCCGTGTCGGCATTAGTACGCTCCAGTATCGAGCCGGTGGCCCTGCTGCACTATCGGTCCGTCTTACCCGTCTGTCTTGGCCACTTACGCAGTCACATCCGGTACACCGATAACGTGTTCCGGATGATGGCCGCAGCCGGGCGCCCGGCCTTGGCCGCTGGCTATTAGTATATCGTGCGCGTAGGAGGTGCTTATCGGGGGGCTTGGGCGCTGGTGGGCGCGTCGGAGTCATAGATCCGCTGAGCGCGGACGACCACGCGATCGTCGTACTCACCGGCGGCTGGGTCGAAGCTGCCGCCGCAGGTGATCAGCGTGATCACCTCGTTCGGCGTGTCGCCGACGATCTCCTGGATAGGGGCTGTGGTCGCGTTGTACTGGTTTCTGGAGATGACGCCATATCGATAGACCGTGCCATCCGCCAGGCGGACCTCGATCTCATCGTCCAGCTCAAGGTTCCGCAAGTTCCAGAACACGGCCGGGCCATAGTTGTAGTAGTCTACGTGTCCTGAGAAGACGGCGTTACCACCGTGGCTCTCTTCCGGAGCGAACCCCGGACGCGCGCTGAAGTCGTACCAGGCGACGTTCAGAGGGCCGTCCGGCGTCTCCATGACGCCTTGGGCGTCTACGCCGAGCGTGACGATCGACGCAGAGACGTCGAAGCGCGGAATCGAGATCGATTCAATTGGCGCCTCACTCGGAGGGGGAAGCTCGACCGTCGGTGAGGCCACCGGCGTCAGGACGCTGCTGATGTCTCCGATGTCGACGCTGGTGCCCGGGCCGCTGTACCCTTGGTCGCCGACTGTGCCCGTGATTTGGAGGACGAAGAGCACGCCGGCCGCCAGCAGAGCTATCAGGCCGGCCGCCATCACGGCGAGCGAGAGGCGGTTCCAGCGGGCGGCTTCTGGTGGGTTAGTCTCCATCATACGTTACATTATGGTCGATTACAGTGGGTCAAGCACTGTAGGCGGGATCACGAACCGATCCGTTACTATACGGACATGCGGGAATACCCGCATGGCACATACGATCATAGCAGCGGCCAATTGCCCAATCTATAAGGATTACCTGTATCTCCTTCGCAACCTGGCCCCGCGGAATCGCACGGATGGCCGCATGACGGTTCGACTTGCGACTCTCGTTCTGCTCGCCGCCGCGCTTCTCGCGTTCGCCTGCGGCAGCGATGATGACGCGGCGCCGGCAACCGGCTCCGGTCCGCGTGATGTGATCGCGTTCGGGGCCGAAGGGCCGGATGGCGACGGCCTCTACATCGTCAAGCCGGATGGCTCCGGGCTGCGGCTGCTGGCGGCGGAGTCCGGCTTCGTCGCCTTTCCGGTGTGGTCGCCGGGCGGCGGCCAAATCGCGTATGTCGTCGGTGTGCCCGGAGGCGTCGATCCTGTGCTGCTGCGCGTGTACGAGTTCGAGACGGACACGCCGGTCACGATAAGCACGCTGGCGGTCGCGGGCCAGTTTGGGGCGCCCGCCGCGTGGTCTCCGGATGGCCGCCAGATCGCGTTCTCGGAGGTAGCGGGCGGCGCGCCGCGGCTCCGCGTCTACGACGTTGGCCGCGGTGAGCTGATCGACTATCCGCGCGTCTCCGGCAGGTCCCCAACGTGGTCCCCTGACGGGGAGGAGCTGGCGTTCGTCCGCGATGGCGGAGACGGTGGCCTTCTGGTGATGGACGCGGGCGGGGGTGAGCCAGAGGTGCTTGTGAATAGGCCGGGCCGGGTAGAAGGCCCACGCTGGTCCCCGGGCGGCGAGCTGATCGTCGTGGTGGCGGGCGAGGAGGGTGCGGAGGCGCTGCTGCTGGTGGAGCGCGCGTCCGGCGCCGTGACCGAGCTTGGCCGCGGGCTGGCGCCGTCGTGGTCCCCTGACAGCGGGCGGATCGTCTTCAGCGCGCCATCCGAGGACGGCGAGACGGACCTGGACATCTTTTTCGTTGCTGTCGAAGGCGGCGCCCGGCAGCCGCTCAGCCAATCGATCACGCGCGATCTCTGGCCGGCGTGGTCGCCGGACGGGAACAGCGTCGCTCACCTGAGCCAGGCCGACAGGCAGACGGCGTTCATCTGTATCGTGCGGCTCCAGCCCGAAGCGCGCGATTGCCTGGAGCTGCCGGGCCTGCTGCCGACGACGCCGGCCTGGGCCCCGCGCTAGCCAGCCCAACGCCGGTCGCTAGATAGAGAGAGGGCGCCGGCATCGGCGCCCTCTCTGACAGTTCGTTGCTCCGCCGCTAGAACCCGAGCCAGCTCCAGAAGACTCCGCTTGGCGCGCCCGGGAAGGTATCGATCAGGCCGGCGGAAAACTGGAGGATCAGCGAGGCGTCCAGCGGGTCGATGACGCCATCGCCGTTGACGTCCGCGACGTTCGGGAACGGCATGTCGGCGATGCCTGCCGTCTCGAACAGCACCCAGAGCGAGTCCAGCGGGTCGATGACGGTGTCGCCGTTCACGTCGCCCAGGTCAGGTTTCTCCGGGTCTGGCCTTTCCGTCGGTTCGCCGAAGTTCCACGCGCTTGCGGTGGAGGTGTGGACGGTGAGCTGGATATCGCCTTCGGCGGTGCCGGTGAGGGTGTTGCGCTTGGCGACACACGGGTCCGGCGAGGCCTTGCCCGATGCGCCCGTGCAGTTCGGCACGAGGATGCCGCCCTTGAAGAGCGGCAGGTTAGCCGCGGTGACACCGTCTGGGATGATCGATTCGTCCAGCAGGAACTGGATGATCAGTGGGAACTGCACCGTGCCGGCGGGCGCGCTGATGTTGGCCTGCTGGCCGAAGAGGTGGAAGCCGGACGGGTCCGAATGCACGATCAAATTCTCGGTGATTGTTACCTTGCCGCCGACGGGCAGCGTCACCGACGTCTCCAGCGGGTCGTCAGGTGAGGCGTTAAAGCCGGTCGTCACCACGCCGCCAGGCAGCACCACGCCGTGGGCCGAGTCCAGCGGCGCCGGTGTTGGCGTAATCGTCGGCGTGTTCGTCTCGGTCGGCGTCGGCGTCTTTGTCGGCGTGTTCGTCTCGGTCGTCGTCTCCGTCTCCGTGGTCG
>JADFRJ010000045.1 GCA_022561355.1 Chloroflexota bacterium
TTCGGGGCCCGACGTGGCAGTGAGCACGTCGAAATACTCGCTGGTCAGCTTCGCTTCCAGGAGTTTGACATTCGGCAGAATGTCATCAACAACTAATACTCGTGCCGTCATGCGTAACTACCCGGCATACTGTTTAACGGTTTCGAGAAACTGTCCCACTGAAATCGGTTTGGCTATATAGGCCTCGCAACCACCCTCCCGGATTTTTTCCTCGTCGCCCTTCATGGCAAAGGCGGTGATCGCAACGATGGGAATATTTTTCAGTTCCTCATCTTCCTTGATCCATTTGGTCACTTCCAGCCCCGAGACTTCGGGAAGCTGGATATCCATAAGGATCAGGTCAGGCTTATGTTCCCTGGCCAGTTCAAGCGCCGCCATGCCGTCCTGCGTCTGGATGGTCTCGTAGTTATTTGCCGTCAACAGATCACTGAACAATTTCATGTTCAGTTCGTTATCCTCGACGATCAGTATTTTTTTCATAGGTTTGCTCTCTGGCTGTGCGGGCCCGGCTCGCCCCTGATTTTGGAAAAAACCGCTTAAGGCCCCCGGCACAGCTTCCCCAGCCTGTGCCATTTGGGTAGCATGCCTTTGCTAAGTAAATGTTAGGTTAACCGGGGCTCTGGTTGCGGCAATCCGCCCACATGTACCTTGCCGCGGTTATGGTTAATACAACATTAATTAGTTACCTCATGGAACTCTAAATGCAAGCCGCTCAAGCCGAAATAATCGCCATCCGCGCCCTCCAGTTCGTAATGCAGGACGAGACCCTGCGCGAGCGGTTCATGGCGATAACCGGCCTTACACCCTCCGAAATACAGAATAATGTTACTGACAGCGGTTTACACCTTGGGGCACTGGAGTTTCTGTTGCAACACGAGCCCGATGCCGAGGCCTCGCTCGTGCGCCCCACGTAGCGCGGCTTGCGCCCCCGGCGCCGCGAAGGGTGGGTTCTGCCGCACCGCCCAGACGACGCCCTCTTCGAACGCGGCCATCGCGTGGGGCGTGACCTGCGAACGCAGGCCCGGCTCGATCAGCTCCAGCAGGCGTCCAAGCCGCTCGGGCATCGAGAGATCGCGGCCCTCTTCATGGAGGGCAACCATTTCGCTGACGACGGCGTCCACTGCCGAGCCAACGTTCTCCGCAAGATGGCCGTGGCCAATCTTACTCAGCGCCTCCGCGACGCTCGCCACGAAGGATTCGCGGCGGCGTTCAGCGATGCTCGCGGGGTCATCTACGTAGAGGAGGGTTCCCCAGAGATCGAAGAGCAGGGCGCGGACCGTCATGTCCTACAAAAGCAAACCGCCCCGACAAGTCGGGACGGTTTGATCCGTTGTTCTGATTGGTGGCTCGCCTAGTTTGACTTTGAATCCGATGTTACGCTCGCCGCGGCGTCGCTCTCCTCAGCGCTCGAGGCTGAGACCAACTCCTCCGGCTCGTCTGGCTCCTTGGCGGCCTTGCGGAACTCGCGCACGCTCTTGCCGAGAGCGCCACCTACGTCACCGATCTTGCCGACGCCGAATATGAGCACGACGATGGCGAGGATGATCAAGCCTTCGAACGGGCCAATGGGACCAATACCTACTGCTAACATCATCTCGCCTCCTTTCTCTTGAGCGAACCAAGGGTACCACCCGTCCTGAAAGGGCGTCAAGGCCGGATGGCAGGGCAGCCGGACCAATTGCTTCTGGAGCGAACCCATAACATATACTAGGAGCCGCTGTGATCATCGCTGTATCTCCCCGCATCGCCGAGCAGTACGGCCACCGCATCCGAGAGGCCGCGCCCGGCGCGGAGCTGGTCTCGCCCACGCTGGACGGCGGCTGGAGCGGCGACCCGGAGGGCGTGGTGGCCGCCTACTTCTCCGAGGACTTCTGGACGGAGGGACGGTATCGCGCGACGCTGCCGCAGCTCTTCACACTGCCCAACCTGCGCTGGTTCCATACCTTCAGCGCCGGCGTCGACAACCCAGCCTTCCGAACCTTCATCGACCGTGGCGTGCTCCTGACAAACGCCGCCGGCACCACGGCCGAGCCGATCGCGCAGTACGTGATCGCCATGATGCTGCGCATCGTGAAACGGATGGACGCCTGGGCCCAGGCCCAGCGAGAGAAGCGCTGGGAGCAGCTCCAGACCGGCGAACTGACCGGCAAGACGGTGGGCATCATCGGCGTCGGCAACATCGGCGGTGAGGTGGCCCGGCTGGCGCAGGCGTTCCGGATGCGCGTCGTCGGCTGCCGGCGTCGTGCGAGGAAGCCGCGCAACGTCGATGAGCTGGTCCCGCCCGGCGAGCTACCGCGCCTCCTCGAACAGTCCGACTTCGTCGTGCTCGCGCTGCCGCTCTCGGCACAGTCCGAGAACCTCATCAGCGCGGGCGAACTGCGGGCGATGAAGAGCGACGCCTGGCTGATCAACATCTCGCGGGGCAACATCGTCGATGAGGACGCGCTGGTCCGGGCTCTCGAGCGCGCGGAGATCGGCGGCGCCTGCCTGGATGTCGCTCGCAACGAACCGCTGCCAGAGGACAGCGAACTCTGGACGCTGCCCAACGTGATCATCACGCCGCACAACTCGGGGTGGTCGCCGCTCAACCTCGAGCGTGGCACGGAGCTGTTCCTTGAAAACTTGCGCCGCTTCGCTGAAGGGCGGCCCCTCAAGAACCTCGTCCGCGCCAGCGACTTCTAGCCGTTCACCGGAGGCCCAAGGGGCCGGCCCCTGCCTGTAACGCGCATCACATCCAGCCGGTACACGGCTCGCATATCCTCACGCTATCGTCTAGAGGTAGGTGGGGATCGCTATGTCGAAGAAAAAGAAGCGCAAGCAGAAGGCGCAAGAGACGCCGCTGAGTGGCCTGATGCGCCGCTACCAGAAGTGGCCGCGCCGGGTCGCTATCTTTGGCGCACTCGTTGGCGTCGTCGTAGCGGTGATTGTGTTCGCTAACCCCTTCGGTGGCGCCATTACCGCGCTCGATTCGAACGGCGAAGAAGTCTCGGTCGGCATCATCGATGGCCAACCAAACGCCTCGCCGCGCAACGGCCGGCCGGCGCCCAACTTCCTGCTGCCCGACTACGACAGGCTCGCCGTCCGTCTCTCTGACTACGAAGACAAGATCGTGGTGATCAATTTCTGGGCGGGCTGGTGCACCGAGTGCGACAGGGAGATGCCAGACATCGTTCGCATCGCGGAGACCTTTCCCGACGACCTTGTGGTGCTCGCCGTGAATGCCGGCGACTCCAAGGGCACTGCGGAAAAATGGGCACTCGACCGTGACCTCCCGTTGGATCTGGACAACTTCGTCTGGGTGCTCGATGAACGGCAAAGCGTCACGCGCAAGTACCAGCTCAATGGCATGCCGCATACGTTCCTGGTGGAGCGCGGTGGTACGATCTTCTCCAGGGTGGATGGCGGCACCACCTACGACGCGCTTCTCCAAACGATCGAGTTCTTCCTGCCGCCGGAGACGAGCGCAACCGCCCCCTAACGATCTGACAGATAGCTGGGGCTAACCACAGCGCCTAATCAGCCTCACCATTTTCCGTAACCAGCGGCACGATCCTCCAATAGGCATCCCATTCCCTACGTGACACGTTATTTGCGGCTTTTATCACAATTGGAAGCCCCATATTCCTTGATCGTACGTGCCCGCTCCCAGATAATCCGTCGAGTGTGCCGCCGCTAAGCTGGCCGCCACCTACACTTGAGGAGACCACCGTTTGTCATATTCTGATTCGCCTGGCTCAGGCCGCTACACGTCGTTTTCGTCCACCACCGCAGAACTATCCCAGCTCCGTCAACAAACGATTCCACAGCTCGTCGACGCGCCACGATTCGGGCGCCCGCAAGCCCCAGAGTGGCTGCCTCGCGCGCAGGCGTTCCTCAACCGCTATGCGCTGTTCGCGGCCGTCATCGCCGCTGTCGCGCTGATCGCCTCCATGGCCGTGCCGGCCTGGGCGGCGTTCCAGCCTGAGGCCTCGCCGTCGCGGCTCGGCACCGTCCACAGCTCTGCCGGCGTCACCGGCACCGCTGGGACGCGGGTCGCGGACCTGAGCGCCGCGACGTTCCTGGGCGGCATCCCATTCGTACAGCAGTCGCGCGCCCTCGGCGCAGCGGCAGGAGCCGCATCCGCGCCGCAGCGCTTCGTCGCCGCCGTGCCCCAAGCAAGCGTTGGCGAGTACATCCAAGACGTCGGGTTGCAGATGGTGTTGCCGTACCTGAACGGCACCGTGACCATCAAGGGGAACGTTGAAGCCTGGGAGTCCGCGGTGGCGCAGCAGCAGGCGGCAATCGCGGCCACGCCACCCTACCTGGCCGCCTTCCAGGCGCCCGTCATCGCGTCGGGGACGGTGATCCCGGGCGCTCGCGCCACGTTCTACACGTGCGCTGGGGGCGGCTTCTGCGGCGCCATGTCGAACGGACAGCAGGTCTTCGCGGGCGCCGCCGCCTGCAGCTCAGATCTACCCTTCGGGACGCGCTTTTTCCTGAACGCCGACCCCGCACGCACCGTCTACACGTGCCTGGACCGCGGCGCTCTGTCCGCAACCTGGGTCGACATCTGGTTCTACAGCCCGGCCGAGGGTTGGGCCTGGCAGTCGATGATCGGCTCCGTCTACAGCGACATCACGATCATCCAATAGACGCGATTCCGCATAAAGCAGAACGAAACAGCCGGTCTCGAGACCGGCTGTTTCGTGTTCGTTCCGGTTAGCTCCCTCAGGCGGGAGCTTCCTCAATCGGGCCAGCCCTCGGTTCCTCGGCTAGTTCACGCCGCGGCTGCCGCAACGTGTAGAGGAGGCCGAGCACGCCAACAGGGATGATGAAGAGCGCTGTCACCTGGGGCGTTGTGAGACCCCAGATTATCTCTTTGCTATCGATTCGCAACTCGCTGAGCCCTAGCCGCATCAGCGAATACAGCAGTACGGCGCCGAAGAACGCAACCCCGTCCTTACGCAGGAGGAAGATCGCGCCCACGATGAGTCCGACGATCATAAGATCGCCGAGCATCTCGTATGCCACGGCAGGATGTTGGGCGCAGAGCTGGCTAGTGTCGATACTGAACGGGCCCAACCCACACTCGGGATGCGCCAGTACGCTGGGGTTGTTGAGGTGCACGTAGCGCACCGCCCACGGCAGGCTCGACGCATCAGCGAAGTGCTCACCGTTGATGAGGTCGCCGATGCGGCCGATCGCCATGCCTACGAGTGCCCCGGCGGCGGCGATGTCCAGCGCGCGCCGGATCGGGAACTTGCGGATCCAGCCATAGACGAGGCCGCCCACGATCCCGCCGATGATTGCGCCAAAAATAGAGATGCCGCCCTCGTTCACGCGAAGGATGTCGATTGCGCTATCGATGCCGGGGTCGCCCCAGCGCTCGACTACCCACAGGGCACGCGCGCCGATGATACCGGCCGGAATTGCGATCAGGGCGACGCTGTAGACGTCGTCGTCGATGAAGCCAAGCCGCCTCGCTATGAGCACGGCTACGTAGACACCCCCGGCGATGCCTACGGCGGTAAAGACGCCGTGCCAGGTCAGCAGCAGATTGCCGAACTCCCGGATCTCCGGGTCGATATCGATCTCGATGGCGAGCAGCGCCAGCGTGTTAATCACTCTCTTTCGTTACCTCCTCCGGCTCTATCCTGGCAGCATCCAGCGCTGCCAGCAAGTGCTTGACCTCGGACTGGAACACTCCCCGGCGCTCAGCGACGCTCGCCAGCACCGCTTCGCCGCCCCTGATGCGCGCCCAGAGGCGCAGCCGTGGCACGTAAAACGTGGCCAGGAGGCCGGCGAGCAGCAGGCCCGACGCGATCCAGATGAACTTCACCCCGGGGTCCTTTCTCACCTCGATGCCGGCGAACTCGCGCGGGCCTTCGAAGAGGTACTCGCGATCGCCTACTGTTGCGGGCTCGCCGGTCAGCAGCGTGAGCGCCTGGCCTCCGAAATCGCCCACGATTGTCAGGTAGGGCTCGCCCTCCGGCGTCTCCGAAAGCACCGTCAGCGCCCGGCCTTCGTCAGTGATGCCATCCGACACGATAGACGGCAGGCCGTTCACGGCCTCCAGCGTCCACTCCAAGCCGCCGGCCTCGTGAGGCTCCCCCATCGGCACGATGAAACTCGCCTCGTTGTCGTCACGCTCAAAGACGGCCAGGCTCCAAGTCTCGTCCGTGACGTTTGGGAGAATGCCTACCCAGAAGTCGCGGCCCGTGCCCGGCACCGTGATCAGCGTGCCGTTCGCTTCCTCGATGAAGTCCGTTGGGACGATGACGTCGTCGAGCAGGACAACGCCTGCCCCGTCGCGCACGACGATATGAGGCCCGGGGCTCAGTTCGCTCAGCGCCAGGACCTCGCTGTACGTGGTGTTGCCCGTCTCCACATCACTGATTCGCAGGGCGACGCCTTCGCCGAAGTAGCCCGACTGGTGGAATCGATAGCCGTTGTAGGAGATAGGATCGTTGACAGTCGTGAAGCCTCGAGCCACCTCCTCGCCACCCTGGTAGATCACCAGCTCAGTCCGATAGTCCGTCGGCGTGCCACCCTCGCTGAAGAGGCCCACCGCGTCGATCACCTCGATCTGCATCTGGTCGGGGTGGCTGACGGCGAAGACCGGGCTGGTCGTGCCCTCGGCGATCAGCATTGCGCTCGTGAACCCCCCGAGCTGCGATACGAGGCCGCCGACCAGGAAGAGAACGAGCGCGAGGTGGCTGGCGAACGTGCCGAGCTGCGCCCAGGCGAACCGATCGGCGAACAGGTAGGTCGTCTCGCCTTCCACCGCGCGCCGGACCTTGTAGCGTCTCGCGCTGAGCAGCGCCTCCAGCCGCTGCTCTATCGGCGCGGCGTCCACATCGGGCGCCACGAATGCGACACGGTTCGCGGCCCGCTCGAAGAAGCTATCCGGGAGCTGTTCGCGCGGCTTGGTGACGTTGCGCCAGATATCAAGGAAGCGATCGATCACATAGATGCCGATGGCCACCGCCGTTATGCCCAGCACGGCGATGAACCACCAGGAGCGCACGACGGTGAACAGCCCCGCGCGATGCATCGGCTCCGTCATGAAGCCAAAGTTCGCGCGGTGCGATTCAAGCCACGTGTCGACGGCGGCCGGGCTCCCCTGAATCGCGGGGGGGATCTGCGGCAGCACGACGGCCAAGAATCCTGCAACCGCCAGGAACAGGATCACGGTGATGGCGAACTGCGCCGACGCGAGCAGGCGCCAAAGCACAACGAGCAGCTCTGCGCTGCGGACGGGCCGCGAGGCGTGCTGAGCCGACTCCGCCTGCGCCATCAGCTCGTTCCTTCCAGGAGCAGCCCAATCCGCTCAGCTAGCATTTCGTCGGTCAACGGCCCGTAGGTAATGTCCTGGAGGACGCCTGCCTCGTCGAGGAAATAGCTCGTCGGGATGCCGTCAATCGGGCCGCCCAGACGCCAGATATCCTTCAACTCACCGTCGCGATCGATTGCGATTGGGAACTCGATGCCGAACTCCTCCGCAAACTTGAGCACTTGATCGTTCGTCTCCTGGAGGTTCACGGCCACGATTTCAAGGCCGTCTTTTCGATACTCCGCATACGCTCGGACGAGGTCAGGCATCTCGGCGCGGCAGGGGGCGCACCAACTCGCCCAGAAGTTGAGGACGATCGGCTGCCCTTGGAGGTCGCTCAGCCGGAGCGTTCCGCCGCCCGGCTGCTCCAGCAAGAAGTCCGGCCCGGCGCGGCCGACCTCTGGCGCCGGCGAACGGCCAGTGGGGTTCTTCGCCTCAGGCAGTTCGACGGCACCGTAGGCGTCCTCGATGCCGCCGCCTCCCCGCGAGTCCCAGTACCACAAGCCACCGAGGATCACCGCGAGCAGGCCCAGCGGCAGGATCAGGCTCTGCACCACGCCGGCCCAGCGTGGGCGCGCGTCCGGCACGTCGCCGTTGGCCTCGTTCATGTTGTCCATTCGCTATGGCGAGAACGCCGCTTGATAGAGAGCGCGTGACGCGTCCGCATCGAGACCGGCGCCGAGGTAGCTCTTGCCGATTCGGATCTCAAAGTGCAGGTGCATCTGCGTACCCGGTTCGGTCACAGACTCCGGCGTCCCCGAATCGCCCACGTAGCCGATGTGCTCGCCTTGGGCCACCTCTGATCCTACGTCCACATCTTCCGCAATGCCGTCCAAGTGCGCGTATCTCGTCACCGTTCCGTCTGGGTGCTCTATCCACACCTGCCGGCCCCGGAACGCGTCCTCTACCTCCGGCGTGCCTCCACTCTCCTCGATAAGCGCCTCGAACTCCGCGAGCGTTGCTGCCGTGAGTCCCTCATATCCCCAATCAGCCCTGACCACGGTACCGGCCCGCATGGCTAACACTTCTGTGTCCAGCCCAACAAACGCGCAGTTGTCCGAATCGTAGACATCGACGCCCTCATGCGTTCCACTCCGATACTCACGGGACGCGCCGGGCATCAGGTTGTCGTCGTCGGGCAGGCAGCCATCTTCTATCGGGAACACGAGGCCGGTGATGTCAACGGTGGGCTGGGGTTCCGGGGTATGAGAGATTGTGCCCGTCGTTGTGGTGGCCGTCGAGCTCCCGGTGACGTTGGGAACCCATTCTATCGTCACGCCAACGGGCTCGGAGTCGTCGCTCCCGAAGGCAGCGGTGACGACCACCCCTACGACCATGGCGGCGAGCACAATTAGTGCGACGAGTCGCAATCTCATCCCCTTGTAGTGTGAAACGAACTCCGGGCAAGTCCAAGGATAGCACTTGCCATCTAGCGGAGAAACCGCGGTGCGGCGGCAGGGTTAGGTTGCCACGTAGAGGTGATGTTCGTGAATATAGGCTTCCACGCTTGCTGGCACGAACCCCATAAGTGGCGTGCCTTTTGAAGCCAGCGTTCGGACCTGTGTTGCGCTGAAGGGCAGTTGGGGCATATCCAGCCATATGACCCGCTTGCTCAGGCCGGGGAGGAGCGCCTCCAGCTCAGGGTTGGTCTGCCTTTTGTCGCTGCGCACGGCCACGGCTAGCGCAGCGAGCTGGATCAGCCGCTCCGGCTCGTGCCAGTTCGGCAGGTCCTCTAGGGCGTCCTGGCCAAGCACCAGCGTAAAGCTGTCGTCTTCATACTGCTCGCGCAGCTCCTCCATGGTATCTACGCTATAGGTCGGTCCCTTCCGCTCCAACTCGACCGTGCTCACGGACCACGTCGGCTCATCTGCCACCGCTAGCTGCACCATCGCGAGGCGATCAGCGGCCGATGCGATCGTACGGCCTCTCTTTCTCCAAGGATCCCCAGCCGGAATCCACGTCACCGTGTCAAGAGCAAGCTGCTCCTGCGCACATTCAACTAGCTCGACATGCGCCCTGTGGACAGGGTCGAACGTGCCACCAAGGACCCCGCGCTTCATAACGGCCACCGCAACTCCTCACCCGCAATGCGCACCTTATCGCCATCCGCAATGCCGGCCTTTCGCAACGCCTTCTTCACGCCCATCCTTGCAAGCCTCCTGGCAAGCTCCGCTCGGATTTCTTCCGATTCTACACCGAGCCGCAGCGCCGCTTCCTCCGGCCGCTTGCCCCGGACGATGAACGTTCCGCCCCGCTTCTTAACCTGGATCACTTCTTCCATCAGCACAGGCACGATCGGTGGAGCCTCGTCTGCCTTCCCGCTAGCAGTATCCTGGCGCTCTTCCAAGACGATGCGAAAGAGCGCATTGAGCAGCCTATCCACGCCTTCACCACTAAGCGCCGATATCGAGAACGTCTCAAGGCCTCGCTGCCCCAGCGCAGCCTCTACTTCAGCACACGTCCCCTGGGTCCCTTCTATGTCGATCTTGTTCAGTGCCACCAGCCATCTCTTGTCGATGAGGCCTTCGCCGAACTCTTCCAGCTCGCTTCGCACACTCTCAATGTCACGTATTGGATCATCGCTAGAGATATCCACAACGTGCAGCAGCGTCGTCGTCCTCCGGATGTGCTGCAGAAATTGCGTACCTAGCCCAGCGCCTTCGTGAGCGCCCTCGATCAACCCCGGCACGTCCGCGACTACAATCGTTTCGTAGTTCAACTCTGCGATGCCCAAGCTCGGTTCTAAGGTCGTGAACGGATACGCGGCCACCTTCGGTCGCGCTTTTGAGATCGCCTGCAGCAGAGACGACTTGCCCGCGTTTGGCAGTCCCACAAGTCCCACCTCTGCCAGAAGCCGCAGCTCCAGCCGTAGCTGTTTCGTCTCGCCAGGCAGGCCACGCTCAGCAAATCGCGGTGCTTTTCGTATTGATGTCGCGAACCTCGCGTTTCCCCTGCCGCCAGCGCCACCTCTGACAACTTCGCTTCTCATGCCCGCAACGTTGAGATCCGCGAGCTGGTTGCCTTCCTCATCCCAGATGATTGTACCCACGGGCACCTGCAGCACAATGTCCTTCGCATTCTTGCCATGACGCTTCTGCTTTCCACCCGATACGCCATTCTTGGCTCGCGCTGTCCTGACTCGACGCAGGTCATCGAGCACGAGCACCGCCGTCGTCGCCTCCACCCAAACGCTTCCGCCATGGCCACCGTCACCGCCGTCAGGCCCACCCTTCGGAACGAAGCGCTCCCGGCGAAAACTCACAACGCCGTTGCCACCGTTACCCGCTATGACAGTAAGAGAAACTTCATCTAGCATGTTTGGATCACAATGTAATCATACTCATCAGCCTGTGATGTGTGTTGATGTTGGGGAAAGAGAACGGCAATGTGCCGCTAGGCGGCAGAGGGTGTCTTGAGTGTGGCGATGAGTTGCTCTACGTCCGCTCGCGTTTGGGGGAGAGCCTTGTGCTCTTTCGTGATGCGCCGGCAGGCGTGGAGCACGGTCGAGTGGTCGCGGCCGCCCAGGAGTTGGCCAACTTCGACGAGTGACCGCGAGCCGTGCTGGCGCAGGAGGTACATCGCGATGTGGCGGGCGTACGTGATATCGCGCGCCCGGGATGGGCCCTTGATCTGGGAGAGCGATACGGTGAATTGGCGGCAGACCGCTTCCAAGACGGCTTCAGGCGAGAGTTCAAGATCGGATGCGGGAGAGAGCGGGTATAGCGCTTTGAGCGCCGCGCCGGGGGAGAGGGCGTTTTTAGAGAGGTCCGCGAACGCGGTCGCGCGGTTCAGTGCGCCTTCTAAGTCGCGTACTGTTTCGTAGGGCTGCTTGGCGATCACATCGATGATGGTCTGCGGCAGCGCCTTGTCGAGCTTGGCAGCCTTGCCTACAAGGATGATGCGGCGGTCCTCTGCCGAGAGCGCCTCGAGTTCGAGTGCGAGGCCTGCGCGCAGCCTGGACAACAGGCGCTCCGAAAGACCGGGGAGCGCATCCAGGTTGGCATCGACGGTAAGGACGACCAACCCACCGCTGGAGTGGAGGCTGTTGAAAATGTGGAAGAACTGGTCCTGTGAAGCGGACCTCGTTGCGAGGAAGCCAAGGTCGTCTAGCAGCAGGAGGTCGCACTGGCGGAACGGGTCTCGGAAGGTGTGCGGCTTGCCGGTGCGCACGGCCTTTCCATAGCGGTCGACGAACGTTTCGGCCGTGAGCGCCAGGACGCGCCGTCCGGCTTTCGCGGCGCGGTGGCCAATGGCATGCAGCAAGTGTGTCTTGCCGAGGCCGGGTGCGCCGTACAGGACGAGCGGGTTGTATGTGGCCTCACACTCGGCGATCTTGGTGGCTGCCCGATATGCCAGCCGGTTTCCTTCGGTGACAGTGAACGACTCGAATGTCAGGTGGGCATCGAGGTCGGCGGGCGGGCGCGTGGCCCGAGTTGGAGCGCGGTCGCTGTCCGCTGGCGCGGCCGGTATCTCCGGCGCACCAAGTACCTGAAACTGGATCGACACGGGATCGCCTAGGAGTTGTGAGACGGTCTTGCCGATGACGACGTTCATCCGGGAACGCAGCCACTCCACGGCGAAGTCCGATGGCACGCCGACGACAAACTGGCCTTCGTCAACGCGAATGCCAACTGTGTCGCGGAGCCATGTATCGAAGTTTGGTCTGGTGACCTGGAGTTCCAGTTGGCCCAGAGCGGCCTCCCAGAGAGCTTGTGGTGTGCGATCCGGCACCTGGTGTCTCCTCAGGCAGCAGGCATGCACTGTCGGCGGATACTGGGGTGTGGCTAACTACCCCGACCGATGTCAGGCACGCGTCTACTGCATGCTGGTGTAGATTGAACATACCCGGAGCCTCTGTGGAGAAACCCCGGCGGTTGTCCGCTGGGGCTCGCGGAGCGGCGTTTCGTGTGCCCTTTCTCCTCCGCAAGAAGCCCCCAGGCGAGGGTGAATATAGCACGATACACAGTGTGGGGATCAAGCCTCTTATGACGACTTCGGCTGAAATCGCGAAAATAAAGTTGGCCTTTCCTAAGCCGCATAGGCCCCGGTTGCAGCGCCGTCGGGACGCCGCCTATATAATTGAGCTCGCTGTGGATAAACTGGCTGACGCCGCATGCTGTTAGTGATCGATGTTGGCAACACGACCATCACGATTGGTCTCTTTGAGGGAGACAAACTGCGCGCTACCTGGCGCATTGCTACGGACCACCAACGGCTCGCCGATGAGTATGCGGTCATCCTGATGGGCTTGCTGAACGTTCGTGGGATCAAGGCCGAAGCGGTTGATGGCGCTGCGCTGGTCAGCGTGGTGCCGGACCTGGTACCGGTCTTTGAAACGCTGTTCCAAGAGCACTTGAAGGTCTCGCCGCTCGTCGTCGGCACGGGCACCCGCACCGGCGTCCGCATTCTCTACGACAGCCCCCGTGACGTGGGGGCGGACCGAATCGCGGATGTGGTTGCCGCCGTCAAACGATACGGGCCGCCGCCACTCATCATCGTCGACCTTGGCACCGCGCTGGTGTTCGACGCCGTCTCGAAAGATGGCGACTACCTGGGTGGCGCGCTGGCGCCCGGTATCCACATCGCGGCGGAGGCGTTGACGAATCGCGCGGCTAAGCTCTACCCGGTCGAACTCACGCGGCCCCCGAGCGCAATCGGAAAGAACACGGTCAACGCGCTCCAGTCCGGGCTCCTCTTCGGCTACGTCGGCCTGATCGAGGGCATGGTGGCCAGGTTTAAGCAGGAGCTGGGCGGCGCCGCGACCGTCATTGGGACGG
>JADFRJ010000252.1 GCA_022561355.1 Chloroflexota bacterium
AGCGTCGCCGCGAGGAGCGTCAAGATCAGTTGGCGTCTGAAAAGGGAGCGCACCAGCACCTCCGCTGTGGGTCGGGCCGCATAGTAACCCATCCCCGCTGGAGCGGCAAGCTTACGGCGAGCCGATCTCCTGGAGGAGGGCGAAGCCAAGGTCGGCGATCGGTTGCAGCGACGTTTCGACCAGGTTCTCGAACGTGTCGTCGGGGGTGTGCAGCGTGCCGGCATCAGGCGCCGTCAGCATCAGTGCGGCGATGCCGGCATCGAGGAAGGCGGTGTGGTCGCTGCTCGCGTTCTCCGGCAGCACAGTGATCCCGGCGGGCAGGCCCAATTCGTCTGCCAGCGCTTTCGCCTGGCCGGCCAGGGATGTCGCGCCGATTAGCTGCGGTTCGCCGGGGCCGGCCGCCGCATCGTAGTTGAACACGGCTTCGAGCAACTCTATCTCGTTATCGGTCAGTTCGGAGATGAGGAACCTGCTCCCCTGGAGGCCGCCCTCTTCGCCTCCCCACAGCACGAAGCAGTGATCACTAAGGCCTGCCGATGCTGCCGCTCGCGCTAGCTCCAGCACGATCGCCGAGCCGGAGGCGTTATCGTAAGCGCCCGGCGACCACGGCACGGTGTCGTAATGGCCGCCGCTCAGCGTGCGGCACGTTCCCGAGGCTGGGCGCGCGAACACGTTGTGCGCCGTCACACTCTCGCGCACGTCCAGCGTCACCTCGATGTCGCCTTTGGCGAGCAGTTCGCGCAGCACTGCGCCGTCGGCTTGGCTGATGCCAGCCGCTACGATATCGACGGCTGGCTCTAGCACGCCTGGGAATCTCCCTGGCTCCTTGTTCACAATTAGTACGCCCGCGGCGCCCGCCTCAAGCGCTCGATTGGCCATGTCCAGAAACGGCACGTCGTCGCGCTGGATCAGGACGATCGCGTTGCTTGCGTCGGCGGGAACGTCGTCTGGCTGGCCGGTTCCCGCATCGAGCAGCCGCCCCCGCGCCTCGCCGGAGCGGCTGCCGAACAGGGCCGCCACGATGAATTCGACACCCTCCGGGCCCTCGACGGTGAGCGTAGCGTGACGTTGAAGGTCCGCGCCTTGGGCCTGGAAGTCCTGTACCTCCACATCGTAGCCCCATGCCAAAAACTGGTCGCTCGCGTATGTAGCTGCCGCGTCTTCCTGCGGCGAGCCCGCGACGCGCGTGCCGATCTCGCTGGAGAGCACGCGTATGTGCTCCACGATGCGCGCGGCCTCCGGCTGCGGCGGGCCTAGGTCGAATGCCGTTGGAGATGGGACGGGAGCGAGCGTTGCTGTCGGATCGGGCGCGTCGCCCCCGCCTCCACAAGCAACGAGCAGCAGGCTGAAGAGCGCGACGAGGTAGAGGGCGGGACGTTGGAGAAGGTTCAGATCAGGGCTCCGGGTCAGTAACGAGGGCGGCGGAGTGATTTCAGCCAGGCCTTGATCCTGTTTGGCAGGCTCGGCCCGTCCAGGTCGATGGGCTGGCCGCGCCAGCGCTTGTCGCTCGAGGTCTGCGGCGGATCGCTTGAGCGACTGAAGAACGAGAGCGCGAACGATGTCAGAAAGAGGATCACGCCCGCGATCAAGACGTAGCGGCCATAGAGCGGATGGACCCGCATCGCTAGGAAGCCAACGACCATGATGACGAGGGCCGTGAGCATCACTTGCTGGATCGAGATGCGGGCGAACGGCGCAAAGATCGCGCGCACCACCGAGGCGGCCGCGCCTGAGGAGCGCCTGCGCACCTTCTCCGCGGCGCTCTCATCCGGCACGAATTTATCGAGCTTATTGAGGATGTCCTCGATCTCGCGCTTGATCTTGTCGTCTGGCATATGGAGCCTCTACTCTCCTATTCTATCGGATGTTGCGGCCCGTTTCTATGGGGGCAGCCGCCCCGCCGCCGTTTCGATCCTGCTGAGACAGCGTTCTCGGCCGAGTATCTCCATGCTCTCGAACAGCGGTGGCGAGACGGTCCGGCCCGTGCAGGCGACGCGGAGCAGCATGAACAGGTCGCCGGGCTTCATCTCAAGATCTTCGGCCAGCGTCCGCATCGCCTGCTCGATCTCGTCTGCGTGCCAGCTCCCGATCTCTCCACATCGCTCGTTGGCCTTAGTCAGCGCCGCGTTCGCAAGGTCCGGCGTCTTCTTCAGTCGCTTACCGAGCAGGTCGGCTGCCGAATAGTTGAGTTCGTGCGTGAAGAAGCCCTCGACCATCTCCGCGACCTCGTCCAGGCGTTTGATGCGCTCGCGCACGAGCGGTACCAGCGCCCGTACCGTCTCGTTGTCGACAGGCCGGGACGCCGATTCTGGGAGGTCGCTCTCCAGCCGTTCGGCGATGAGGCCGGCCAGCCGCTCCTCGGGCAGATCGCGCAGGTAGACGCCGTTCATCCACGTCAGCTTTTCCATGTCGAAGACGGCCGGGTTCTTGCCCATGCGCTCCAGCGCGAAGTGCTCGACGAACTCATCTCGCGAGATGATCACCGTGTGGTCGTCCAGCGACCAGCCGATCAGCCCCAGGAAGTTGAACATCGCCTCTGGCAGGTAGCCGTCGTCTCGGTACTGCAGGACAGACAGCGCGCCATGGCGTTTGCTCAGCTTCGCCTTGTCCGGGCCCAGGATCACCGACATGTGCACGAACATCGGCGGCTCCCAACCCAGCGCTTGATACAACAAGATCTGGCGCGGCGTGCTGGAGACCCACTCCTCGCCGCGCATGACGTGGCTGATCTCCATCAGGTGGTCGTCCGTGACGTGCGCAAGGTGCGCCGTAGGGAAGCCGTCCGACTTCAGGATCACGAAGTCGTCGATCGTTGAGTTCTCGAACGAGACCTCGCCACGCACGGCGTCCGTGAACGATGTCGTGCCCCCGTCAGGGATCTTGAAGCGCACGACGGGATCGCCGCCTAGCGCCTGCTGCTCCGCGCGCTTCTCCAGGTCGCGACAGTTGTTGTCGTAGCGCGGCGGCTGCTTGTTCTTTTGCTGTTCTGTTCGCAGTGCGGCCAGCCGCTCTGACGAGCAGAAGCACTCGTAGGCCGCGCCGTCCTCGACGAGCTGCCGGGCGTAGGTCTGGTAGTGTTCGAGCCGTTCCGACTGCGTGTACGGCCCGTACGGCCCGCCGATATCGGGCCCCTCGTCCCAGTCGAGGCCTAGCCAGCGCAGGCTCTCCTCGATCGCGCCGACGGCTTCCGGCACGAGGCGGGCTTGGTCCGTGTCTTCGATGCGCAGGATGAACTGGCCCCCGGTGCTGCGGGCCAGCAACCAGTTGAACAGCGCGGTGCGCGCTCCGCCGACGTGCGGCAGGCCGGTGGGGCTGGGCGCGAAGCGAACGCGGACGGTCAT
>JADFRJ010000046.1 GCA_022561355.1 Chloroflexota bacterium
CACTGCCGACATCCTTTGACTACCTGTAAAAACGGCTACCTGTCGTAGGCTTCAAGCCCAGTGCGCCTGGGGATTATGATTAGATTACCATGGCCGCCGTTAATCATGAAGCGGGGCTTATCTGAAATCGTCCGCTATTCTCCTGACTTCGTCCGCTTCACCCTCAGGTGCGGGCCTTCCTGGCGGTGCCGCCAAAGGACCGCTTGTGACTCCAAGCCGACATTCGGGAGATGAGGATTACGGGCATCAGGCGTACCAATAGGCGGGGGCTCCCGTACCCCCACCGTACACCTAATTTCGGCTCACTCAGCCTACTTCGTAATCGCGTCTGTCAGACTCGGCAGCGAAAAGACATAGCTGATATCCGCCAAGGGTTTGTGGCAAGCCAGGCACGAGGCTTGATTCACCGCCGTTTTAAGTTCGCCTGTTCCAGAGAACACCGCGTAATTCCAGTCGCCATTGCGAAGAAGGTCAGGGATATCGTCACCCCATCCAGCTTGGATTTCCATAGCCGTAAAGAACGCCGGATTTTCGCCTGCCGCGACGAGATGACCGTCGGCTCCCTCAATTGGCATCTTATTTTCGTCCAGCTTCACCTTGAAGGCTTCAACAAAGATCTTCGAGCCATTCGGCAAGGGTTTGCCCGCTTTGGCCGCCTTAACCGCGATGGGGTTGGCGTAGTAATGTCGAACCTGCTTCTTTTTTGCAAAACTGATGGTGGTGTATTTCGTATAGGTCGACTTGTAGTCCTTCGGGAATGTCACTCGTGACTTGTTGATGGCCGCGACCAATGTGGATTTAGCCTTGCCATCGCCGCCGGGCTGGCTGCTGAAAAAAGCCGCGAGATCGCCGATGTCCTCGTCGCTCAATTGTTCGGCAATTGCGTTCATCAACGTGTTCTCGCGCGTTTTGGCCTTAAACGCGTGCAATTGCTTGCCTAGATATGTTTCTTTCTGTCCGGCCAAGTTCGGATATTTCTCCGATACGCTTATGCCGTTGGCGCCGTGACATGCGGCGCAGGCCTCAGATTTTTGCTTGCCCATTGCGACATCTGCCGCGTTGGCATACGAAACAAAACCGAGGGCACTCACTGCCGCCATGAGAATTCCGAATTGGTTCATGCGTCCCTCCTGAGCTCTTGTCTATTTCTTTCCCTGGTGCCGCTTCCTCCTCGCCGCCGATTCCCTCAACCTACGCCGGAGCGAGTCTAGGTCGCAAATCATCACTCAGACTTAGGATATTCTGGAAGAATTCCTACGGCAAGGCCGGTTTCGTCCGATGGTGCTGTTATGCGGCAAACCAAGGACATCCCGAAGCCCAATTTTCTATCGGGCGTTCCTACCAGCATGGTGACTACCAGTTGGGTGACGAGACTATTGAGAATGATCCAATTTCGGCCTACTTGTGGTTGGCATTAGCAGAACCCAGTTCGGATCTATTGAATCCAGCGATCTACCGCGAGACTCCTGGCCAAATCAATGAGCCCAACACAACCTACCGAAGCAGAGCGGCTGGAGGCTGAGCGGAAGCCTGTTCCGGCGGAATGTGACGTCTCAATGGCTGTTATTCGGGCACCGTCACCGTAAAAGTGATGCTCGCGTAATAGGCGGCGAGGTCGGCGATATCCTGGTCTGACAGATCCCGCGCGATGATCGCCATTTGCTCGTCGCGCCGGTCGCCTTTCCTGAAGGCCTTGAGTTGCTTGGTGAGATAAAAATCGGACTCGCCGCCGATATTCGGCACATTCGGCAGCTTGCCAACGCCATCCATACCGTGACAGGTCCGGCATACTTTGGCTTTTTCCCGCCCGGCGGCCGGGTCGCCTCCCGCATGCGCGCTATTGGTGACGGCCAGCGCCGCGACTGCTAAAACCGTGAACAGATTCGCCAGGCGGTAACCCTGTCGACCTTTCATTTTATTCAGGCGCATCATCGATCTGGTCTTCGCCACCGCTGAAGAAGCCTATCAGGAGCAGGAAGATGTAGCCCGAGCTGGCTCAGGCTCTGGCGCTGTGTCGGAGTCGTCGCTGGATCCTGCGGACTTCCATGCTGCTTGTGTCGACAGGATCAGATCGCGTTTTGACCGCCCACTGGTGAAACAGTCGAAGACGAAGTACGTGACATCGGATGGGAGGCTTGCACTGACTTGTAGTGTGTCAAAGGAGCACAACACTGCGACCGGTCACGTCTACTGGTTCGCCTATCACACTAATCAACGAGAGTATCTACAACAGGCAGAGGACGCGTACGTGCTATTCGGTTGCGGCTCTCCAGATAGACTGTTTCTGCTGCCGTTTGCCAAGTGGGAATCTCTGCTCGAAACGCTGCACACGACCCAACAGCAGGACCGGATGTACTGGCACGTGAAGATCTCAGAGAATCATGGCCGATACGAGCTCCTCGGAAAGCGAGGCCTCGAGCACTTAGACCTGAGTAAGTACTTGGTCGCGGGCTAGCGTTCAAACTCAAGACAACCTGCCTTCACTCATGAGCCAGCCTGTTTGGCCTCGCTGGCTTGTTCGTGCTGCGCGACCTGCTGTAATGCTGCAGCGACGGCGTTACGGTGGGCTGTTCGGCAAGATTGGGCCGCCGTAGTCAGCCGCCAGCGCCATAGGCATATCTCTCTTAGATAACAAGCGATAACTGGCGCGCTCGGAGGGATTCGAACCCCCGACCCTCGGTTCCGAAGACCGATGCTCTATCCACTGAGCTACGAGCGCGGGCGGGACCGCATGCGCGTCTGGAGCCAGTCTATCACAGCACTTTCGGGTGCTTCAATCTCAAGGCGCGCAACCCGCTCTTGACCGCGCCCCAACGCTCACCATAGACTCGTTATCACCCGCTCCGGCCATTCGCCCAACATTGGAGGACTCAGATGCCAGACGCTGTGATCATCGAGGCTGTCCGCACGCCGATCGGAAAACGCAACGGCTGGCTCGCCGGGCTGCACGCGATCGAGTTGTTGGCGAAGGCCCAGACCGAGGTGATCGAACGTGCGGGCGTCGAGCCGGCGACGATCGACCAGATCATCGGCGGCTGCGTGACGCAGGCCGGCGAGCAAGCCTTGAACATCACACGCAACGCCTGGCTGAGCACCGGCCTGCCGTACACGGTCGGAGCGACGACGATCGACTCGCAGTGCGGCTCCAGCCAGCAAGCGAACCACATGATCGCGGGGCTGATCGAGACCGGCGCGATCGACATCGGCATCGCCTGTGGAATCGAAGCGATGAGCCGCATCCCGCTGGGCGCCAACGTGATGAACGGCCCCGGCTACTACAAGACAGAGCCGTGGCCGTGGGACCAGGCCGAATCGCAGTTCGTCGCGGCGGAGCGTATCGCGCAGAACCGCGGCATCGACCGTAAGGACGTCGACGGCCTGGGCCTCGCATCGCAGCAGCATGCGGCGCGCGCGCAGGAGGAGGGCCGCTTCGGTCGCGAGATCGTCGATGTCGAGGCGCCGATCCTGGGTGAGGACGGCAAGCCGACGGGCGACACGAGGGTCGTCGCGAAAGACCAAGGCCCTCGCGACAGCACGATGGAAGGTCTCGCTAAGCTGAAGCCCGTCGAGGAGGACGGCATCCACACAGCAGGCAACAGCTCGCAGATCTCCGACGGCGCCGCCGCTGTGCTGTGGACGTCCGAGGAGAAGGCCAAGGAGTTGGGCCTGAAACCACGAGCGCGCATCATCTCGCAGGCGCTCATCGGTTCGGACCCCTACTACCTGCTGGACGGCCCAGCAGACGCCACGAAGCGGGTGCTCGACAGGGCGAAGATGACGATGAGCGACATCGACATCTTCGAAGTGAACGAGGCGTTCGCGTCCGTCGTCCTCTCTTGGGCGAGCGTACACAAGCCGGACATGGACAAGGTCAACGTCAACGGTGGCGCAATCGCGCTGGGCCACCCGGTGGGCGCGACGGGCAGCCGCCTGATCACGACCGCCCTGCACGAACTGGAGCGCTCCGGCAAGTCGACAGCGCTGATTACCATGTGCTGCGGCGGCGCGCTCGCCACCGGCACGATCATCGAGCGGATCTAGTCATGGCCGGACGCTTCGAAGGCAAGGTCGCTCTGGTTACCGGCGCCGCCTCCGGCATCGGACGGGGGTCGGCGCAGGCGTTCGCCCAAGAGGGTGCGAGCGTCGTCGTCGCCGACGTTGCAGAGGACGGCGGCCACGAGACGGTGAAGCTGATCGAGGATGCGGGCGGGCGCGCGGCCTTCGTCAGGGCGGACGTATCGAAGGCGGCCGAAGTGGAGGCGCTGGTCGAACAGGCGATCGCTACGTTCGGGCGGCTGGACTACGCGCACAACAACGCCGGCGTGCTCGGCACCGCGAGGCCCGCGCACGAGATCGACGAGGCGGACTGGGACCGCCTCATCGCGATCAACCTGAAGGGCGTCTGGCTCTGCATGAAATACGAAGTGCCACAGATGCTGGAACACGGCGGCGCGATCGTGAACACATCGTCCGCGGCGGGGCTCGTCGGCATGCAGGCGCTGGGGGCGTACACGGCGAGCAAGCACGGCGTGGCCGGCCTCACGAAATCTGCGGCGCTCGACTACGCGAAGCTTGGCATTCGTGTCAACGCCGTCTGCCCGGGCGGCGTCGACACGCCGCTGGTGCGCAACATCGAGGACCCGGGAAGCTTCCCGCCTCAGGCGATGCCGGTCATGCCGCGCTTCGGCACGCCGGAGGACATCGCGAACGCGGTCATATGGCTCTGCTCGGACGATTCTTCGTACGTCACAGGACATCTGCTGTCGGTCGACGGCGCGATGACTGTGCAGTAGTCTGGCTGGCTTGTAAAATCAGACCCACTCGTCCGAGCAAGAGGAGACCATGCCTGTCCTGACAGAGACTCATCGCGCGCTGATCGGCAAGGAGACCGCGCACCAGCCGTTGCCAGAGGCGGTCAACATCGCGATGGCGCGACACTGGTGCGAGATGGTCGAGGACGCCAACCCGATCTACTTCGACGAGGAGTGCGCTCGCGATAGCTGGCTGGAAGAGAGGTTCGCGCCGCCCACGATGCTCTACACATGGAGGATGGCGCCAGTCTGGCCGGAGCGCGAGGAAGAGAGCGCACTCTCCGGACTCGAACTGGAGGGCTGCACGCTAACGCTGGCGGTGAACGCCGTGCAGGAATACGAACAGCCGCTGCGTTACGGCGACACGCTCACCGTCTCAAGCAAGATCAGCGCCATCAGCGATGAGAAGACGACCCGGCTCGGCACCGGCCACTTCGTGACGACGACGGACACCTTTCGCAACCAGCGCGACGAGCTCGTCGGCATCCACAGCTTCACGCTATTCAGATACAAGCCGGCCGGAGGTGAAGCATGAGCAGCTGGAGCGAGGGCGATATGCTTCCAACCATCTCGCTCGACTTAACGCTGCGCCGCGCGATTCAATCGGTCGCCGGCACACGAGACTACTACCCCGTCCATCACGATGAGCGAGCGGCGAAAGAGAGCGGGGCCGAGGGCATTTTCTTCAACACGATGTTCCTCCAGGGCTTCGTCGGCCGTGCGGTGTGCGAGTGGTTCGGGAACGACGCCTTCCCTCGCAGGCTGGAGGTCGCGATGCGCGGGTCCAACTACGTCGGCAGCACGCTCACGGCGACGGGCGTCGTCGCCGGAACGCGGGAGGAAGACGGGCGCTCGCTGCTCGATGCCGACGTGACGCTCTCCACCGAAGACGGCCCAACCACCGAGGTCAAAGTCACCGTTCAGTTGCCGCCGGAGGCCGCGAAGTGACGATCCTACGCGGCCTGAAGGTGATCGAGATCTCCGGCAGCGGCGCGGCGGCGATGGGCGGCAAGCACTTGGCCGATTGGGGCGCGCACGTCACGATGCTGGAACCCGAGGAAGGCAGCCCGCTGCGCGAGGAGCCACCCTACTACGAGAAGGACGGCGAACGCCGCAGCGCTACGTGGGCTTGGCTCTCCTTGGGCAAGGCCACGAAGCGCATCGGTAACGGCGTCTCGGTCGAAGAAGCGCGAACGCTCTGCGAGCAGGCGGACGTCGTGCTCGTGGAGAGCGAGCTAGCGCGGGACGTGCTCGGCCTTGCCGCGACGGACATCGAAGCGGCGTTCACGGGCAAGACGACGTGCGTGCTGATCTCGCCGTTCGCGACGGACGGGCCATACGCTCACTACCAAGCGACAGACCTCGGCTTGAACGCGATGGGCGGCTGGATGCACCTGCTGGGCGACCCAGCGCGAGAGCCGCTGCGGCCCGGCGGCGGGATCGTCCCCCGCATTACGGGCCTCTACGCGGTCGTCAGCGCGCTGATCGGCCTGCGGCACGTGCGGCAGGGTGGCGAGCCACAGTTTGTAGACCTGTCATCGCAGGCGGTGGCCGCATCGATGGTCGTCGCGCCGTGGCTCGTGAAATCGATGGTCGGCATCGAGCACGGGAGGCGCGGCGACACCTGGCCGATGGGCGTGATGGAGTGCCAGGACGGCTTCATCGGCTGCCCGCCGCTCACGCCCGGCCACTGGGATCTGCTGTGTCAGCTCATGGGCATCGGGGACGTGCTCGAACTCCCGGAAGGCCGCGACATCATGTATCGGATGCAGCACGGAGCGGAGCTGTATGAGCGCGTGAAGCCATGGCTGAACGCGCGCACGCGCGAGCAGATCTTCCAGGAGGCGCAAGCCTTCCGGCTGCCAGCCGCCCCAGTGCAGACGATTGCGGACCGGCTGGCCTGTCCGCAGTTGGAGGCCCGTGAGTTCTGGAAGGAAGCGCAGATCGACGGAGCCTCGGTAAAGGTGCCTCGCCCTACCTATTCGATCGCCGGCCTTGAGCCAGCGAACCGCCTGGCAGGCCCACCCGAAGAGCCCAATCCACAGCTGCGGAGCAACGGCCAGGCTGCTCCTAAGGAGCAGCCGTTCGCGGGCCTGCGCGTGCTGGACCTGACATCGCTCTGGTCGGGCCCGTACGCGACGATGATGCTGGGCGCGATGGGCGCGGACATCATCAAGGTGGAATCGATCCAACGTCCGGACCCCTACCGCTACACCTTTGCGCCACCCGGCAAAGACTTCTGGTACGAGTGGGCGCCTCTCTGGAACGACTCGAATTGCAACAAGCGCGATATCACGCTCGACTTGACGTCGGAGCGCGGCAAAGAACTCCTTGAGCAGCTCGTCGCCAAATGCGACGTCGTGATCAGCAACTTCTCGAACCGCGTGATGCCGAACTTGGGGCTGACGAACGACAAACTGCTGGCGATCAACCCGGAGGTCATCGCGATTACCATGCCCGGCTACGGTCCAGGCGGCCCCTGGGAGGAATACGTCGGCTACGCGGTGGCCTTCGAGCAGCTCGTCTACGGCTCGATGACAGGCTACACGGACGGCTCGCCGTCGTATGCGGGCGGCTTCTGCGACCCAATGGTGGGGCTGCACCTGATCTCCGCGCTGGTCCTGGCGCTGCAGCAGCGCGAAGAGACCGGCAAGGGCACCGAGATCGAGATACCCCAATGCGAAACGCTGGACAGCCTCTTCGCGCCGGAGCAGATCGCCGTGCAACTCGGCGCGCCGGTGCCGGCAAGAAAGGGCAACAAGCACGAGTGGATGGCGCCCCACGACGCGTATCGCGTCGCCGGCGAGGACGCCTGGCTCACAATCGCCGTGAGCACCGACGCGGAGTTCGCAGCGCTGGCCGAGAAGATCGGCGAAGCTGATCTGGCCCGCGATGAGCGCTTCGCGACCGCCAAAGCGCGCAAGCAGAACGAAGCCGCGTTGGACACCGCGATCGCGGAGGCGATCAAGGACCGCGACGGGGCCGATCTGGAGCGAACGTTGCAGTCGGCCGGCGTTCCGGCCTGCCGTGTCGTCAAGGCGTTCGACCTGGTGGACGACATAGGCCTGAACCACATCGGCTTCTTTCAGAAGCTGACACGCCAGATCACGGGAACGCAGTCCTTCAAGACGTGGCCGTTCCGCTTCTCCTCGATCGATACCACTCACAAGAGCGAGCCGCCCCTGCTCGGCGAGCACAACGCGGAGGTCCTGAGCGAAGTTCTGGACCTCTCCGCGGACGAGATCGCCCAGCTTGAAGCGGAACAGGTGATCGGCATGGAGCCGTTGGGAGCAGCGGCCTCCTAGACTACGCCATGGACTTCCAATACCCGGCAGACGTCCAGAAGTTCCGCGAAGAGTTCAGGCGATACCTCGACTCGATAGCGACATCGGAGCTGATGAACGAACTACGCGTCGGCGGGCAGTGGGGCGGCGAGCACACGAAGCGGCTCTGGCAAAAGCTGGGGAAGGACGGCTACTTCGGTTTGGGGTGGCCCGTGGAGTACGGCGGGGGCGGCAAGTCGCTGCTCTACCTGCACGCGTTCAACTACGAGATGGCCTATCGGCGCTTTCCTGTGCCGGTCGTGACGCTCAACACCGTAGGCCCAACGCTAACGCGCATCGGCAGCGAGGAGCAGAAGAAGGAGTACCTGCCCAAGATCCTCAAGGGCGAGATCGAGTTCGCGATCGGCTACACGGAGCCCGAGGCGGGCACAGACCTGGCGTCGCTGCAAACGAGCGCCGTTCGGGATGGCGACGAGTACGTGATCAACGGCCAGAAGGTCTTCACCAGCGGCGCCCATCACGCCGACTACGTTTGGCTGGCCGTGCGCACGGACCCCGACGCGCCGAAACACAAAGGCATCTCGATCTTGATCGTGCCGCTCGACTCGGAGGGCATCGAGATCGCACCGCTCAACATCATGGGTGGCAGCCGATCGAACATCACTTACTACAGCGACGTGCGCGTCCCTGTATCGGCGATCGTCGGCGAAGAGAACCTCGGCTGGCGCTACATCACGACCCAGCTCGACTTCGAACGCATCGCCATCAGCCCGATCGCGCAACTCGAGCGCGTCTTCGACTGGCTCTGCGACAAAGCTCGCGACGGAACAATAGACATCAGCGAGAGCTGGACCCGCGCGACGCTGGCCCGCATGGACTCGGAGCTAAATGCGCTGAAGGTGATGGACATGAAGCTCGCGAGCATGGTGGCCAACGGCGAGATACCGGTCCACGAGGCCTCGCTGCTGAAGGTGCTATCGAACGAGTTCCGCGTGACGTTCTCAGGCGAAGTGCTGCAGATGCTCGGCGAGGTAGGCCTGTTGCGGCGCGAGTCGCCGGGCGCCCTCCTCGACAGCTCCGACGACGCGATCGAGCGCCAGCTACGAGAATCCACGATCCTGCTGTTCGGCGGCGGGAGCAACGACGTGCAGCGCGACATCATCGCGACGCACGGCCTGGGCCTGCCGAGATAGCCATGCAGTTCAGCAACTCCGAGACGCAGCAGCTACTCCAGACGACAGCCCGAAGCTTTCTGCAAGACACGTTCCCGTGGGAGCGGCTCTATGCGCTGGAGGACGACAAGGACCAAATCTCGCGCGAGGACGTTGCTCGGTTCGCGGAGCTGGGCTGGATGGCGCTGATCGCGCCCGAAGCCGAAGGCGGCGGAGGCGCGTCGCTCCTGGAAGCGGCCATCGTCATCGAGGAGCTGGGCTATGCGGCTGTCCCAGCGCCCGTCACGGCCAGCAACGTCGCGACACTAATACTACAGACAGCCGAGGCGAGCCAGCAGCTAGCGGACCTCGTCAGCAACAAGCGAACGTACACGCTGAGCGATGGGGTGCGCAGACTGCGGCCCGTCTCTGAAGGGCTATCGGCGGCCGGGGGCAAGCTGAGCGGCACGCTTCCGTTGGTAGCGTTCGCCGCTATCAGCGACGTTGTGCTGACGCCACTCACGATCGACAACGAGCCCGCGTTCGCCGCGCTGCCACTGAGCGATGGCGAACAGGAGCCGGTGAAGCTGCTGGACCGGACGAGCTACGCGAACGTTCGCTTCGACGGCGTGGCGCTGGACGGCGAGAACGTACTGGCGATCGGGCCTGCCGCAGAGGCCCTGCACGAACGTTGCGACGCGCTGACGACGGCGCTCACAACAATCGAGCTGGCGGGGATGATGCGGAGGGTGCTGGAGCTGACGACCGAATACATCACGGGCCGGATCCAATTCGGCCAACCGATCGCGAAATTCCAAGCGGCACGCCATCGCGCCGCCGAACTGCTGATGTCGACGGAGATGACGCGCTGGGCGGCCTACCACGCGCTCTGGCGCTTCCAAGAAGACCACGAAGACACAGAAGAGGTCTGGCTCGCAAAGCACTACGCCGCCCGCGCGGCCGACCCCGTCTACCAACATAGCCACATGCTCCATGGCGGAATCGGCGTCGGAACGGACTACCCGCTGCACCTGCTCACTCAGGGCATCATCGCGCTGGCTGTGCGCGGCGGTTCGCTCAACGAGCTGACCGAACGGGCGATTCAATCGCGAGGCCTCGCGCCAGCAGAGCAGGCTTCATGACGATCCGCAACAAAGCCGCGATCGTCGGCATTGGCCAGACCGAGTTCTCGAAAGACTCGGGCCGCTCAACGCTACACATGGCGCTGGAATCGATCCTCGAAGCGCTGGCCGACGCGGGTCTGGAACCGAAAGACGTCGACGGTGTAGTGAAGATGGGCGCGAACGACGACCTATACGAGATCGACCTGCTGCGATCGCTCAACCTGCCTAACCTGCGTTTCTTCAACGAAGTCCCGCACGGCGGCGGCGCGGCCTGCGGAACGATTGCGAGCGCGACGGCAGCGGTGGTCTCCGGCATGGCCGGCGTCGTGATTACGTTCCGCTCCCTAAACGAACGGAGCGAGCGCCGCTTCGGCGTGTCGACCATCGGCGGTGGGATGACCCACTGGCGGCAGTACTACATGCCGCACGGGCTGGTCACGCCGGCACAGTGGGTGGCCATCTTCGGCCAGCGCTACCTGCACGAGTACGGCTACGACACCAGCGCGCTGGGCCACGTCTCCGTACTGACACGCAAGCACGCCGCCACGAACCCACACGCGATGATGTACGAGCGGCCGGTCACGCTGGAGGATCACCAGAACTCGCGCTGGATTTCTGAACCGCTACGCTTGCTGGATTGCTGCCTCGATACGGACGGCGCCTGCGCAGTGATCGTCGTCTCCGCGGAGAAAGCGAAGCAACTCAAGTCGACGCCGGCCTACATCGCGGCGGCGGCTCAGGGCACGGGCAGCCGCGCCGAGATGATGACCAGCTACCAGCGCGAGAGCCTCGCGCGGCTGGAGGAATCAGAAGCGACGGCGGCCGTGCTCTACCCGCTGGCAGAGCTAGAGCCGAAGGACATCGATGTCGCGGAGATCTACGACCCGTTCACGCCGATGGTACTCATGCAGCTGGAGGCCTACGGCTTCGCCGAGCGCGGCAAGTCGCCGGAGCTGTTCCGGAACGGCAAGCTCGAACTGGACGGCGAGACCCCGATGAACACCCACGGCGGCCATCTGGGCGAGGGCTATCTGCACGGCTTCGGCCATATCGTCGAAGGCGTGCGCCAGATCCGCGGAACGGCCGTGAACCAAGTCCCGAACGTGAAGACGTGCCTCGTGACGAGTGGTGTCGGCGTGCCGACGAGCGCAATGATCCTCTCGAAGGAGCCGTACTAATGGCCGACATCCCAACGCCGTTCCCGCAGCCGGACCGCGACACCGCGAAATTCTGGGAGGCGCAGAACGAGCACCGGCTCGTGTTCCAGAAGTGCTCGCAATGTGGAAGCATACGCTACCTGGTCGGTCCGCTCTGTCCCGAGTGCCACTCGTTCGAACATGAGTGGGCCGAGTCGAGCGGACGCGGGACGATCTACAGCTTCACGACAGTTCGCCACCAAACGCACCCTGCGTTCGTGCCACCGTACACAGTGCTATTGGTCGAAATGGAAGAGGGCCCCAGGCTGGTCGCGCAATTACGCGCACCAGAAGGCACCGAAGTAGTCATCGGGGCAGCCGTTCACGTTGAGTGGGAAGACCACGAAAAGCAATCGCTGCCCGTATTCGAACTAGACGAATAGAGGGCTAGCGGCCTTCTTTTCCAAAGCCACCAACGCCGCAGTAATCGGACGGCTAAGACCACCTAATGAAAACTTCCTTGACCGCCTAGCGAACATAACGCTAGTGTATACGCGCTAGTAAAGGAGCCACATCGTGCCTGACCAGGACTATTTTATCGCCGCATCAGAGTGCCACCTCATGGACAGGCTGCCAGACGTAGCCTACTACCCGGACGTCCCGCGCTGGTTCCGGAGCGCCATGAAGGGAGTCTCGCGCGTCTGGGACGCCCCTAAGGACATCAAGCCGCTTCTTGCGTCGGAGCTGATCAAGCAGATGGACGCGACCGGCATCGACGTCGCGTTCGGGCTTCGCGAGTCGATGATGGATGTGACCGGCTTCGCGGCGCCGATGTCGACGAACGGCTGGATCATGGAGCAGATCGCGCCGTACCCCGACAGGCTCTTTTTAGAGTGCAACGTCGGCCCGATCCTGCATCGAGGAGTCAAGCACGCGGTCTGGGAGCTGGAGTTCCTCGTTAAGGAACGCAACGCCAAGCTCTGCAAGGTCTACGCCTGCGAAGACGGGCCGCTCAACGACCCGGAGATGTGGCCGTTCTATGAGAAGGCCTGCGAGCTGGACATTACGCTGACGATCCACATGGGCATGGCCTACGTCGTACCGCAGCCGAACAAGTACACCCACCCTGCCCTGCTGGACGAGGTGCTGCTGGCGTTCCCCGACCTCAAGGTGATCGCCTACCACATGGCGTGGCCGTACCACGAGGAGCTGTTCGGGCTGGCAGGCAAGCACCGCAACCTCCACATCGGCATCTCCGGCATCGTCGGCTGGTTCGCGCGGGCGCCGTACCGCGGCTACCACATGATCGGCCAAGCGCTGGAGTGGGCGACCGAGGACAAGGTCGTGTTCGGCCTCGATTGGCCGGGCGTCGACATGCAGAAATGCGTCGACTACATGCGCACGTTCGACATCCCTGAAGAGCTGCAAGAGCAGTACGGCTACCCGGCGATCACGGACGAAACGCGCGCCAAGATC
>JADFRJ010000253.1 GCA_022561355.1 Chloroflexota bacterium
GAACGGTGATGACGAGCGCCTGTTCCTGGATCGCGCGTTAGACGATGCGCTTCTTCGTCTCCATAGACACGAGCGGGAGCAGGTCGAACGAGGAGACCCAGGCGGTGCGCTCCAACTGGACATGGTGCTGCACGATGTCCCCGATGTAGATGGCCGTTTCGCCGCCGGACATGAGCACGATCGAGGCGTGGTCTTCGGTGTGGCCCTTGGTGGAGATCATGGTGATCTCTGATGTCACCGCCAGCTCGCCGTCTACCAGCTCCAATTGGCCGGTTTCCTCAAGTGGCCGAAAGTTCTCCTGCAAATACGTGGCCTTGGTGCGCTCGTTTGGGTTCGTCGCGGCTTCCCACTCGCCGCGCTGGATGAGGTAGCGCGCCTTGGGGAACGTGGGGACGGGCTCCTCGCCGTCGCCCGCGCGGGTGTTCCAGCCGCAGTGGTCGGCGTGGAGATGCGAGTTGATCACGATGTCGATCTCGCCGGGCTGGACGTCCAGAGCAGCTAGCGCGGAGATCAGGTCGCCCTGCTCGATCGGAGATGCCTGCCGGCGGTGGCCTTCCTTGTCGCCGACGCCCGTCTCCACGAGGATGAGCTTCCCTTCAGAGCGTACCAGGAGCGAATTAAGCCCGATCGGCAGGCGATACTGGTCGTCCAGCTCCGGCTTGACGACGCGCTCCCACATCATGCGGGGAACGACGCCGAAGACGGCGCCGGCGTCCTGATAGTAGGTGCCATCGCTGAGGATGTGCAGATCCAGATTGCCCAGGCGGTGGGTGTGCGGCGATGCCATGCGATCCTCCGAGGCTGGAGTGTGTGTTGCTCCAAGATAGCCGCGCCCGCCGGAGGCGTCAACGTATGTTCGATCCAATGAGGTTGCGTGGATATCATGAACGTCAATGGGTGGGATGATCAGCATGCACATTCGCGTACCCACAAGCCCGGCAGCCGCCGTGGCAGCAGGCATGGTGCTCGCCGTGGCTATGGCGTGCGGGGGAGGCGGCAGCTCTGAGCCGAGGGCGATCACGGCGCTGCCATCCGCGACTCCGGACCCACAGGCCGCGGACGCCGGCGCGCTGCCGCTGGAGCGCTTCGCCTATGAGGCCTCGCTCACCCTGCAGGGGAGCGGCGACGATGCCAGGGAGCTGTTCGTGTCGACGCGGGGCATCTTCGTGAGCCCCGACCAGCACGCGTTCACGTACCGGACTGAGTTGGGCGAAGGCGAGGCGGAGCAGCGGCTGGTGATGGTGGACGGGTCGGTCTGGTATCGCGCCGGCGACGGCCCGTGGCAGAAGACGGAGTTGGAAGATGAGCTGGTCCAGAACCTGCTGGACGTTGCGTTTACGGCCCTGCGGCCCGACTTTTTGGGGGGCGCTGAGTTCGAGCGCGTTCGCGCGAACGTCCTCCGCTTGCCTTCAACCGAGGAGTTCGTGAATGAGATACGCGCCTTCCACTACCAGGTTGGCGTCGAGGGTAGGGAGTATCTGGAGGCGCTTCAAGTTGGCGATGAGGGGTTGCGCTCCGCCGCCGATCTGGAGTGGGACCTCTGGCTTGCGCGCGACGGCTCCTGGCCTGTGCGATTGCAGGCGAGAGGCACGGTTGCCGTCGACCTGACGGTGCTGCAGACGCTGGAGCTGAAGGCGCCGACGCGATGGGAGATCCGGATCGACGTGTCGCGCCCCGATGATCCGACGCTGGTGATTAACACGCCCGAGGCGGGCTAGAGCGTTCGCCAGCTCCGCCGGCCATTTGCCATCACCAACCGCCCGAACGCGCCCGACGAGAAGTGCCCGGCGGCAACGAGCAGGTGCTCATCGATCAGGCGTTGGGCGAGCGCGCGCTTCGTGCGGCGCGAGGTGCGCGGCAGTTCGTCGACTGAGGCGATCCAGAGGCGCTCGAGATGCAGCGGGTGGTGCGCGATGTCGCCGAGAATAATCGCCGATTCGCCCGCTGACGAGATCGCGAGCGAGCTGTGCCCGGGCGTGTGGCCCGGTGTTGGCAACAGGCTGACCTCCGCCGTGATCGCTGCTTCGCCATCGACCAGCTTGAGTTGAGGACAGTCGCGAAGCGGCAACACGTCCGACACGAGGTGCTGGCCTTCTTCGGCGACGAGATCTGGATCGCTCGTCCAAAACGACCACTCCTTTTCAGCGACCCAGTACTCGGCGTTGGGGAATGTCGGTACGAACGCGCCGTCCTGCTCGATGCAGTTCCAGCCGACGTGGTCGATGTGGAGGTGGGTGTTCATGACGACGTCGATGTCGCCGGGTCTGACGCCGAGCTGTTTCAGGCTGTCAAGCAGGCGTCCGCCTGGTGATCCTCGTTTATTTCCCATGCCGGTATCGATGAGGAGAGTCTTGCCGGACGAACGAACAAGGAAGCTCCCGAATTCTACTTCCACTGTGCCGTTCGGGGTCAGATCGTCTCCCAGAGCCGGTCCATACATGTCGCTCGGGATGCCGGAGAAGAAAAACGCGGGCGAGCCGAACATCGAACCGTCTGTCACGCGGACGATCTCAACGCTGCCAACTGTCACTCGATCGACTGGCATGAGTACCTTCCTAGCTCGTTCGCACTAGCATAGGTGAGCGGGCGTGATCGCGCCAACATCGAAAGTCCCCCGTTGACACCCTCCGGTGCCGCTGATACGCTCACAGCGCTTATGGCCGTCAAGGCGCTGAGACTAGAGACTGATGGACCGATCGCGGTCATCACGCTCGCGCGTCCCGATTCCGGAAATCGGGTCGACGAGGCGTTCCTGCGTGAGTTGGACGAAGCGTGCGCAGCGATCAATGACAACACCGGCGTTCGCGTCGCGATTCTGCGAGCGGAGGGGGAGGTGTTCTGCTCGGGCTGGGCCGGCGAGGGTGTCCTGAGCGGACCGCAGCCGTTCGCGTGCCTGGAATCGATGGGCCAGCCGATCATCTGCGCGCTGAACGGCGAGGCGACGAGCGCAGGGCTGGAGTTGGCGCTCGCGTGCGATGTGCGGATCGCGGCAGAGAGCGCGACGTTCTCGTTGCCAGAGACGGCGCAGGGCCAGCTTCCGATGGGCGGTGGCACGCAACGGCTGGCGCGTCTCGCCGGCCGGGGAGAGGCGCTGCGCCTGATCTTGCTGGGCGAGGAGATCGATGCCGCGGAGGCCTATCGTATCGGGCTGGTGAGCGGCCTCGCGCCGCGCGACCAGCTCGACAACGAGGCGCGCTCCCTCGCGGAACGGATGGCGTCGCGAGGGCCACTCGCGTTGCGCTACGCGAAGGAGGCCGTGCGACGTGGCCTCGAGCAGCCGCCCGACCAGGCGCTGCGCTACGGGACAGACCTGACCGTGA
>JADFRJ010000254.1 GCA_022561355.1 Chloroflexota bacterium
GCGCGAGAACGGCCCAAACGAAGCCCTGGTCAGCGGTCGAGCTTAGAAAGACCCGTGGGATTACTACGATGTGAACTTCGATGGCTTCATTGACCTGCCGAACGACATCCTGGGCACGATCCAGCACTTCGCGCCTCTGGGTACGGAGCCATCGTACGATGTGCTGTTCGACCGAGGGCCACAGGTTGGGGCGAACGTCTGGGACCTTGGTCCGCCGGACGGGGTGATCGATCTGCCGAATGACATCCTGGGCGTGATCCAGCAGTTCTTCCACAACTGTGTGTAGGCTGGCCTGCGGTTTAGTTGAAGAAGGGGTGCCCCGAGGAGGGGCACCCCTTCCCTTCTCCTGGCAGCCGTCCGTGGTTCAGCTTTGAGTGGGCGGCCAGAATGCTTGACACCCTGGGTAAGCTGTCCGTAGGCTTCCGGCCTTGAAGCGAGGCGGTTGACGCAATCGTCATGCGCTCGATACTATGTCTAGGCTTCCATCATGTACGCAATCGTTCGCACAGGCGGTAAGCAGTACCGCGTAGAAGAAGGTCGTTCATTCGACGTTGAGCTACTCCCGGCGAAGGAGGGCGCTAGCGTCGAGTTGGACAACGTCTTGCTCATCGCGGACGATGGCAACGTGACGGTCGGCACTCCCATCATTGAGGGCGCCAGAGTGATCGCGGATGTGGAGTCGCACGGCCGCCAAAAGAAGATCGTCGTCTTCAAGTTCAAGGCGAAGGTCCGCACGCGGAAGAAGACGGGTCATCGCCAGCACTTCACGCGCTTGGCTGTGACCGAGATCCTGCGGCCGGGCCAGGAGTCGAAGGCGTCCGCCGCCAAGAAGGCGGCACCGAAGCGAAAGACACGCAAGAGTACCGCGAAAGCCGCGGCTGCTGATACGCCCGTTGCGGAAGCTGACGTTACTGCCGCAGCTCCAGAAGAAAAGGCGCCTCCTACCAAGAAGGCGGCGCCGAAGCGGACGCGCAAGCCGGCAGCCGCGAAGGCATCAGCGGCTCCTGAAGCAGGCAAGAAGGCGTCGCCGAAGCGGCGCACACGCAAGCCCGCGGCGCCGAAGGCCAAGGCGGCTGCTGACGCGGGTGCAGAATCTGACGACAAAGCCACCGCTGAGAAGAAGCCTGCGCGCAAGCGCCCGTCGCGGCGCGCAACGAAGAAGGCCGGCGAGGACAAGGAGTAGGCCATGGCTCATAAGAAAGGCGGAGGAAGCTCACGGAACGGCCGCGATAGCCGTGGCCGGCGTCTCGGCGTAAAGCGTTACGACGGTGAAGTCGTAAAGCCGGGCACGATTATCCTGCGGCAGCGCGGCACGCGCTTCCACCCGGGCAAGAACGTTGGCCTTGGACGGGACCACACGATCTTCGCGCTCATCGATGGCAAGGTGAAGTTCGCGCCGTATGCCAGAGGCCGTCGCAAGCAAGTCAGCGTCTTCGCTGCCGAGTAACGTTACTCGCGGGTCAGGCTTGAGCCTGACGGCGAACAGGCTGAAGCCTGTTCCACAAAACTGGAGAGAATATGAAAACAGGAATCCACCCAGACTACGTTGAATGCAGGGTCCACTGCGCCTGCGGCAATTCGTTCCAGACGCGCGCGACGACGCCCGACATTCACGTTGAGGTCTGCAGCGCCTGCCACCCGTACTTCACGGGCGAGCAGCGCATCGTCGATACGGCGGGCCGCGTCGAGCGATTCAGGAAGCGTTACAACCTCAAGGAGTGAGCGCCGTTCATCGTAAGAACCAAGAACAGGCCGGTATCTCCGGCCTGTTTTCCTATTCGGCTACGGGCAGAGCCCCGATCAGACGCGCCTCGCTCTGAAGGATCGATAGCGTGCGTTCGTTGACGCGAGCGCGACCGCTCGCTATGGTTGCCGGGGATGAGTTCCACCACACAACTGCCACCCACGCTCGGCGGCCAGGCCGTCGTAGAGGGCGTGATGATCCGCGGCCCGCGCGGTGCGGCCGTCTGCGTGCGCAATCCCGACGGCGAGATCATCTGCGAAACACATCCCGTGCAGAGCGCCAGCGGTCTCAGCCGCTTCCCGATCGTGCGGGGCGTCGTCGCGCTCGGCGACACCATGGGGCAGGGCATGCGCGCGATGATCTGGTCGGCGCAGGTCGCTGCCGGCCAGGAGCCGGAACAGCCGAGCGACAGTTCAGTGCGCGCGACCACGGCGTTGTCGCTGGGGTTCGTCTCCGCGTTTTTCCTGCTCGTCCCAGCCCTCGCGTCGCGGCGGCTCGAGCGCCGTGTCGAGGGTCGCCTGTCCGGTGGCGGGCGCTTCAGTGGCCTGCTAGAGGGGCTTGCTCGCATCGGCATGCTCGTTGGCTACCTGCGCGCGATTGGCCGCGTCCCGCAAGCCCAGCGCCTCTTCCAGTATCACGGCGCGGAGCACCGCGCGATCCAGGCCTACGAGGCCGGCGATGCGCTTGAGGTCGAAGAGCTGCACAAGTACCCGAACGCCCACGTCCGATGCGGCACGAGCTTTCTCCTCACAACCTCGGTCATCTCTTCCGTCGTCTACGCTGCGATTGGCGCCCAGTCCTTGCGCGGCCGCATGCTGTCGCGGATCGTCCTGATGCCCGTGATCGCCGGACTTAGCTACGAGGCGATCCGGCTGGGCAACGCTGCGTCAGGCGGCCCGTTCAGCTTGATCTTCCGTCCCAATATGGCGCTCCAGTCGCTCACGACGAGCGACCCCGATGAGGCGCAGATGGAAGTTGCGCTGGCCGCCGTCAAAGCGGCGCTGGCGCTCCATCAGGACGCCTGAACAAGACCGCCCTCCAACGCTCCGAAACCGTCTTGACACGCATCGCCCTGAATGCTAGGGTGATGGCGCCTGAGGAGATAGTGAGCGGTCACTAACTAACACATGCCACGAGCCCAACGCCTATCCGCGGACGCTCGACGCCGCCAGATTATTGAGACGGCGCGCGAGGTATTCTCCGGCCAGAGCTATCGGAAGGTCGGCACCGCGGACGTGGCCAAAGCGGCCGGCGTCTCCGAGGCCGCACTCTATCGCTACTTCTCCAGCAAGAAAGAGCTGTTTCTCGCGACGCTCCGCTCGACAGCGCCCAAACTGCTCGAGGTCTGGCAGGAGATCGCCTCGGACATCGACGACCCGCTCGAAACGCTCTGGTCGATCGGCGTCAGCTACTACGACCATCTCCAGAACTACTCAGGGAACATGAAACTCCAGTTCCAAGCGCTCTCCGAAGCCGACGACCCGGAGATCCGAGAAGCGCTGCGTGAGAACTTCGGCAGCTTCGTCACCTTCGTCGCGGACACACTAGACGAAG
>JADFRJ010000047.1 GCA_022561355.1 Chloroflexota bacterium
CGGTTTGCTGCCACGTTCGCATTGGGGAACACCGATGACAGGCCAACCAAGGCTCCGATCGTCAGCGCCACGGTACACAGAGCTAACAAGGCTTGCTGTCTAGTCAATCGGTCGCCTCTACATTGGCAGCTCGGGCAGAGGATGGACATTCTGCCGTCCTCGCAGGCTGGGATGGTAGCTCTCTCATTGTAGAGAAGTAAAGCAGCTGTTACCTAGGGCGGTCCGGAGCCCGCTATCCTGTACGCGGGTCGATGGGCGTGATCACGCCCAGGCGCTCTTCAATCGCTTCCGCCGCATCCAGGCAGAGGTCCTCGCGGTAGCGCGGCCCGATGATCTGGACGCCTTGAGGCAGTCCTCCGGCCTCTCCCACGGGCAGCGCGACCGAGGGCAGCCCCAGCAGGTTGGCGAGCGTGGTGAGACGCAGCGCGTTTAGCACCGCATGCGCCTCGCTAACCCCGGCGAGGTCATAGCCCAGCACGAACGGCTGCGAGGCGCACACGGGCCCGAGCACCAGGGGCCAGTCCTCCTGGAACTGGGCCCAGGCGCGGGCGATAGCGAAGCGCGTCCCGAATCCGGCGATGTACTCCCGCAGATCCAGCGGAGGAACGGCCTCCACCCCCAGTTGCACAAACCGCAACGCGTCGGGCGAAGCGAGCTGCTCTAGGAGCGGCAGGTACGCCGCATTTACCTCGGTGATCACGAGTTGCTGGAACAGATCGCGGGCCTCCGCCACCTGTGGCGGCTCCACCTCTTCCACTGTGTATCCAGCGTCCGCAAGCGCCTCGGCTGCTCTGCGTACGCCCGCTGCCACGTCCGGGTGCACCCCCTCTCCCGCCGGGTCAGCCGTGACCGCCACGCGCACCGGGACTGCCTGCCCATTACGCAGCGGCGCTGGTGTCCACCAGGGGTCTCGCGCGTCCGGCCCGCTCATCGATCCCAGTGCGAGGCGCAGGTCCCGCACGTGCCGCGCCATGGGACCGACCACAGCGAAGAGCTGGAACGTGCTCGGCGGTTCGGGCGTTGGCGGCGCGGACGCTCTGGACACGCGGCCCAGCGTCGGCCGGAGCGCGACCGTCCCACAGCACTGCGAGGGCCAGCGCAACGAGCCGGCATAGTCGCCACCCATGCCCAGGGGCGTCATGCCCGCTGCGAGGGCAACCGCCTCACCGCCGCTGGAGCCGCCCGGCGTTCTCCCGGGGTCCCACGGATTCTTCGTCGCGCCGTGCAGCGCGTTGTCCGTGTGGACCCGCAGGCCAAAGTCTGGCATGTTCGTCCGGGCGATGGGGATAGCTCCTGCTGCCCTGAGCTGCGAGATGTGAGGCGCATCGACTTCGGGTACCGTGTTGGCCAGCGCCACGATTCCCTGCGTCGTCGCCGACCCGGCTACGTCGATGCTCTCCTTCACCGACATCGGGACGCCATGGAGCGGTCCAACGGCATCGCCGCGCTGGAGCGCCCTGTCCGCCTCGGCGGCCGCGGCCCGGGCTTCGTCCGCGAGCACCACGGTCACCGCGTTCAGTGCCGGGTTCACCGCCTCAATGCGCGCCAGGTGTGCGTCGACTACATCGCTGCTCGTCAGCTCCTTCCCGGCGATCGCAGCGGCCAGATCCGCCGCCCCCATCCTCCACAGTTCGTCCATCATTGCGTGCCTCTCCCCGCTGCTGTGCGTTTACGCGCCGTGATGCGCATCGTGCTTCTCCGGGCCGCCGCCCGATGCCGAGCGCAGCCAGCGTTGAAGTCTGCCCGCGCGCAGACGGCCCGATGATGCTCTTGCCGTGCCAGCCGTCGCTACGTGGCGAACGTAGATGTGTAACCAGTCTGCGCGCTTGAGTTTAGCGTTCGTGCAATTCGACTGTAACCCCTCCGCACCCGCGACGTTTATGTAGGCAGGAGCGAGATAAGGAGAGGCGGGGCTCCCCGAATCTCATTCCACCAGAGGCGCCCGACGATTCGTCGTCAGGGCGTCTTTGTGTGTCCAGGAATAGCAGGAGCCGCCCGCTTGACAGCTTCTTCAGACCCCTGCTATCCTCATCGAACAACCGAATAGCAGGCTGCGATCAGGAGTAGTAGGTCGAAAAGTGGGGGTGTCTCTGCCTCCTACCTGCCATGCAGGCAGAAGCCAGAGCCAGTAGCGAGCCGGGTTAGGTGAAAGCCGGCGCCAACACGACGACCGAATGGACCTGTGAGCCGCGAAGCAGAATCGTCATCCTCAGATGACGCGTAGGCCTCGCCGGAGAGGGCACCGTTAGCAGAGCCCAGGGTATCGCCGCGACGCGCTTGCCGGCGCACACGAGATCGAGGCCGTACCTGAGAATAGATTGGCCTGGCACTGCCGGGCTGGAACTAGGGTGGCACCGCGAGAACCTCTCGCCCCTATGGGTCGAGGGGTTTTGTTATTGGATAGCTTTAAAGGAACCGAAATGCTAGCAGAGGATCGGTACTATGAATTCGTGCGTGAAGAGCGATTCTTCTGCACGATTCTCGCGCATCTCCTAATGCAAGATGGCTCTAATATGAAGTCGTTCCTCGATTTCGTGGGCGAGAAGATCGATGGCCGTTCCACGGTTCAAGCTGTCGATGCGCGTGACGCTGAGATCTACCTGGAGTTCTCGTTCCTGCGTGACCGGTGGGATGCCCTTGGGAAAAACAACGAAGCCAAACGAGCGCTGATCATGGCATTGTTGGCCAGAGTCCCCGAACTTAAGAGCCACGGCATTCCGGAGTTCCCTGAAAGTCTCCCGGACTTCAATGCGTTCTTCATCGGGCCTAAAGGCCTTAGGATCACTCACGATATTGCTTCGCCTGGCCTGTGGAGCGTTGCGACTCTCGCGGAACAATTCGGAGAGCAGCCGGAGCTGTTCCGGGGCTACTGTAAGTTCAAGTGGTCCTTCAATATCAAACCGGACATCGTGATAATCGTCCGTGGCTCCAGGCCGCTCAGCATCGAGGCAAAGCTTGAGAGCGGTGAGGGACAGTACCCGTCCAGCACGGGAGAACGGGCCATATTTGACCGACTGTTTGGAAGTAAACAGGGCCACGTAGGTCAGATTGAACTGCAGCAGTTCATGTTCAGTGTGCTGCTTGACGAGCCGTGTGACTCTCTGTTCCTCACTCGGAACCCAGGGACAGGGGCTCATGTTGCATGGCAGGAAGTGTTCCAGAAGTTGGACGTGGCTACTTCTATTGGATTCGTTCGCAAGCTCATTGAGGGGAATAGTCACCTAAGGCCGGCCCGCGCATGACAGAATCGCAGAGAAGAGGAACAAAGAACGTCAGGAGGAGATCATGACAACTACGAAGTTCGTTCTCTCGGAAGACGAGATACCGGAGGCCTGGTACAACATCGCGGCGGACCTGCCGCAGCCCCCGCCGCCTTCGCTGAACCCCGGCACCAAGCAGCCGATCGGCCCGGACGACCTGTCGCCGCTCTTCCCCATGGCCCTCATCGGCCAGGAGGTGAGCACGGATCAGTACATTCCGATCCCGGAGGAGGTGCGGGAGGCGTATAAGCTCTACCGTCCTTCGCCGCTCTATCGGGCGCACCGTTTGGAGAAGGCGCTCGATACGCCGGCGCACATCTACTACAAGAACGAGAGCGTCAGCCCAGCGGGATCGCACAAGCCGAACACGGCGATCCCTCAGGCTTACTACAACAAGCAGGAGGGCATAACAAAGCTCTCGACGGAGACCGGGGCAGGGCAGTGGGGCAGCGCCCTCGCGATGGCGTGCAACTTCTTCGATATGGAGCTGAAGGTCTACATGGTCAGAGTCAGCTACGAGCAGAAGCCGTATCGCCGCTCTATGATCCAGATTTGGGGAGCAGACGTCGTGCCGAGCCCCAGCCCCGATACCGAGGCGGGCCGCAAGATCCTGGCCGAGGACCCCGACTCGCCGGGCTCGCTGGGCATCGCCATCAGCGAGGCCGTGGAGCACGCGGCCACGCGGGACGACACGAAATATTCCTTGGGCAGCGTGCTGAATCATGTGCTGCTGCACCAGACGATCATCGGGCAGGAGGCATTGAAACAGATGGAGCAGGCCGGTGAGGAGCCGGATGTCGTTGTCGGCTGTGTCGGCGGCGGCTCCAATTTCTCTGGGATCGCGTTCCCTTTCCTGCGCCGCCGGTTGGCCGAAGGCGCGAAGACGCGGTTTGTCGCTGTGGAACCGGAGGCCTGCCCGTCGCTCACGCGTGGGGAGTATCGATACGACTTTGGCGATACCGCGGAGATGACGCCGCTGATGAAAATGAACACGCTGGGCCACACGTTCATGCCACCGGGCATCCACGCGGGCGGGCTCCGTTACCACGCGATGGCGCCGCTCCTCTGCCACGTCCACGAACTGGGGCTGATTGAGGCGAAGGCGTACCACCAGGTCGCCTGCTTCGACGCAGCGGTCCAGTTCGCCCGCACCGAGGGCATCATCCCGGCGCCGGAGACCTCTCACGCGATCCGTGGCGCCATCGATGAGGCACTGGCGGCGAAGGAGGCTGGCGAGAGCCGCGTCATCCTGTTCAACCTCTCCGGCCACGGCCACTTCGACATGGGCTCATATGACCGCTACTTCGCGGGGGAGCTGAAGGACTACGCTTACCCGGAAGAGGCTGTCAAAGAGGCGATGAAGGCGGTACCGGACGTCTAGGCGAGACGCTTAGTTAGGAGTGGAGAGATGGCAGACGAGCGAAAGCGCATACTGACCGGGATCCGTCCGACGGGTGCATTGCACCTGGGCCACTATGCCGGCGCGTTGGAGAACTGGATCAAGCTCCAGGAGGAGTACGAATGCTTCTTCCTGATCGCCGACTATCAGGTCTCCGACTACGCGGACGACATCGACACGGTCCGCGCAGCCGTGTACGAGATCGCGCTCGACTGGCTCGCCGTCGGCCTCGACCCGGAGCGCAGCCACTTCGTGATCGAGAGTCTGATCCCCGAACATGCGGAGCTGACGCTCTGGCTGAGCTGGTACATCGGCCTGGGCCGGCTCCAGCGCAACCCGACACTCAAGGCCGAGATGGCCGAGCTGGAGAAGAACAGGAGCGAGTCGGTCCCTGTCGCGTTCTTCACCTACCCGATCATGCAGGTCGCGAACATCCTCATGCCCAAGGCGCACCTCGTGCCGGTGGGCGAAGACCAACTGCCGCACATCGAAATGACGCGGGAGGTGGCGAGGAAGTTCAACCGCCTCTTCGGCGAGGTGTTTCCGGAACCGGAGGCGCTCGTCGGCCGGGTGCCGCGCCTCGTTGGGCTGGACGGCAACGCCAAGATGAGCAAGTCGCTCAACAACGCCATCTACCTGAAGGACGACGCCGACACCGTTACCAAAAAGGTGATGAGCATGTACACGGACCCGACGCGGCTGCGGGCGACGGACCCGGGCCACGTAGAAGGGAACCCCGTCTTCATGTACCACGATGCCTTCAATCCGGACACTGCCGAAGTGGACGACCTGAAGGAGCGCTACGTGAAGGGCGCCGTCGGCGACGTAGAAGTCAAACAGAAGCTGGCCGCCGCGCTAAACACGATGCTCGACCCGATACGCGAGCGCCGCGCCGAGTACGCCTCGCGGCCCGATGCGGTGCGCGAGGCGCTCGCGAAAGGTACCGAGCACACGCGCAAGGTGGCCGCCGAAACGATGACCGAGGTGCGCTCCGCGCTGAAGCTGAACTACTTGGAGTGAACGATGACAACATACAAACCAACGCTCGAGGAGGTCCGCGGTCTGGCGTCGCGGGGCAACGTCGTGCCGATCTATCGAGAGGTGCCCGCTGACCTGGAGACGCCTGTTTCCGCGTTCCTCAAGATCGCCCGCGGCAAGCACTCATTCTTGCTGGAGAGCGTGGAGGGCGGCGAGCGCCTTGCCCGCTACAGCTTCCTGGGCACGGAACCGTACAAAGTGTTGCGGACGGAGTTGACGGCAAACGGGACGGAGTCCGCCGTTGACCCGCTGGCGCAGGTCGAACAGGAGCTGTCGGAGTATCACGTGGCGCCGGTCGAAGGCCTGCCCCGCTTCCACGGTGGCGCCGTAGGGTTCTTGTCGTACGAAGTCGCACGGTACTATGAGAAGCTGCCGTCGCCAGATCCGGACCCACAGGGGTTTCCGGAGTCGGTCTTTCTTCTCTGCGACACGCTGCTCGTGTTCGACCATCTGCAGCACAAGATCCAGGTCGTCGCGCACGTCCGGCTCGACGGCGACATCGACGCCGCCTACGGGCGAGCGGCGGAGAAGATCGAAGAGTTGGTAGGCCGGCTTGCGCAGCCGCTCGCGGTCCTGCCATACCGCTCAGAGATGACGCCGGCGTCACCTTTGGCAGAGTTTGAATCGAATACGAAGAAGGACGACTTCCTCGCCAGCGTTGAGAAGGCGCGAGAATACATTATCGCCGGTGACATCTACCAGGTGCAGGTCTCGCAGCGCTTCTCACGCCGCACAGCGGTGCATCCCTTCGATGTGTATCGCGCGCTGCGGACCGTGAACCCATCGCCGTACATGTACTACCTCGCGCTCGACGATGCCTACGTCGTCGGGGCGTCGCCAGAGATGCTGATCCGCATCGAGGATGGAACGATCGAGACCCATCCGATCGCCGGCACGCGTCGCCGGGGCCGCGACGCCGAGGATGAGGAGCGGATGGCGGAGGAGCTATCGACGGACGAAAAAGAGCGGGCCGAACACCTGATGCTGCTGGACCTTGCGCGCAACGATCTTGGCCGGGTCTGCGAGCCGGGCACGGTCCACGTGACGCAGATGATGGAAGTTGAGAAGTACTCCCACGTCATGCACCTGATCTCGCACGTCGTCGGGAAGCTGCGGCCGGGCGTCACCTGCTTCGATGCGCTACGCGCCTACTTCCCGCACGGCACCGTCACGGGCGCGCCGAAGATCCGCGCGATGGAGATCATCGCCGAGCTTGAGCCTGACAAGCGAGGGCTGTACGGCGGCTGCGTCGGCTATATCGATTTTTCCGGCAATCTGGATACAGCGTTGACGATCCGCACGATCATGATGAAGGACGGGATCGCTTACGTGCAGGCGGCCGGCGGCATCGTTTACGACAGCGTGCCCGAGCTTGAGTACATGGAATCGCAGAACAAGGCTCGCGCGATGCTCCGCGCCATCGAGCAGGCGGAGGCGAATGCCGCGGCGACACCTTCGGGGAGCCTGGGTTACTGACATGGCTGAACTACTCTCCATGGGGCTGTTCGAGAACAGAGGACGTCTGCTCGTCGTTCGCAAGAAGGAAGAAGCGACCCCGTTTGCCGGCAAGTGGCTGCTCCCGGCGGCGCTCGTTGCCGAGGAGGATTCCGCTGAAGAGGCGCTCGAGCGGCATGCGTTCCGCGACCTCGACGTGCAGACTGGCGCTGTCGAGTTCAGCGAAACGCTCTACTTAGAGGACGAGGCCCAGCACCAGCGCTACGTCGCGAACGTCTTCCGCGTCGCCGGCTACAAGGGCGACCTGCGCCTGCGCGCCGCCAGCGACTACGATGACGCTCGCTGGCTGACGAGCGACGAGCTGACCGGCATCGCAATGCCCGACGTGCTGCGCGACTGGCTCCAGTCAGGCCGCCATCAGCCAGATCAGCCCGCGCCCGTGCCGATCGCCACTGGCGCCACGGCGCCGGACAATCGCACAGCGTGGAACGCGATATCGCGCGCATATCAGGACCGGTATCAGATACCCACCGACAGCATCCAGTGGGGGCCGTTCTGCCCCAGCGAGAGCGAGCTGCAGCTCCTGGGAGACGTGTCCGGCCTGCGCGCGATCGTCATCGGCTGCGGTGGTGGCCAGGACTGCATCGCGCTGGCGAAACAGGGCGCGACCGTGATCGGCATCGACCTGTCGGACAAACAGATCGAATACGGCCGCCGCCTCGCCGATCGCGAGGGCGTGCTGGTCACGCTGCTGCAGGGGAGCGCCGAGCAGCTGCAGGAGATCGAGGATGAGAGCCAGGACCTGGCGGTCTCCGCCCACGCGCTGAACTACGTCGAGCGGGCTGACCGCGCATTCGCGGAGCTGTTCCGCGTGCTGCGGCCGGGCTCACGTTTCGTCTTTAGCGTCGCCCATCCCTTCGACGCTTGCCTGGAGGGCGGGCCGCCGTTCGGTGTCATCAAGGGCTACTGGGAGACGCAGCAGGACTGGCAGTGGGAGTTCCCAGAGCGCAGCGCCACGGCCAAGTTCCGCTCTTGGTATCGCTCAGTGAGCGAATGGTTCTCGCTCCTGACCGATGCGGGCTTTGTCGTCGAGCGAATGCTCGAGCCGCCGGTCGAGGCTGGCGAAAGCCCCTGGGACGGGAGCTACGACAAAGAGAAGACGAAGCTGATACCCACGACGCTGATCATCAAGGCGAAGAAGCCATGATGAATCATCTGGTCATTCTGAGCGAAGAGAAGAATCTAACCCGCCAAGGTGGTGGTCCAGTTTCGACGGAGAGCAGACAGTAGCGATGCTTTTGCTGATCGACAACTACGATAGCTTTACCTACAACTTATTCCAGTATCTCAGCGAGCTGGGGGCGGAGGTCCACACCGTCCGCAACGACCAGATCACACCAGACGAGATAGAGGCGCTGGCGCCAGAACGGATCGTTGTCTCGCCGGGGCCGGGCAGGCCCGACGACGGCGGCATCAGCATCGACGTCATCGGCCGTTTCGCCGGCAAGGTACCCATACTGGGCGTTTGCCTGGGGCACCAGTGCATCGGCCAGGCGTTTGGCGGCGAGGTGGCCGGCGCGGGCGAGATCATGCACGGCAAGAGCAGCGAGATCGCGCACGATGGGAAGGGCATCTTTCGCGGCCTGCCGAACCCGTTCGAGGCGATCCGCTACCACTCGCTGGCGATCACGCCGGAGAGCGTGCCGGAGTCGCTGGAGGTGACCGCGCATAGCGATAGCGGCGTGATCATGGGCGTGCGCCACCGCGAGTATCCGATCGAGGGCATCCAGTTCCACCCGGAGAGCATCATGACGCCGGTGGGGAAGGACATCCTCAAGAACTTCCTGGAAATGTGAGTGGTATGCTGGAGTCATTCCATTTGGAGGATCAAGCATGGCTCGATTGACGCTCTCGCTGAGCGAAGACCTTCACGAGGATCTTCGGGAACTGGCACGACAGAAGGACGCTAGCATGTCGGCCTTACTCCGCTACGCTCTGGACAAGACCTTCGAAGACGAGCTGGACGTTATCGCCGGCAATCGGGCTTTGGAAGAAGCACGCCGCGATCCGAGCAGCACGATGTCACTTCGGGAGTATGTGGCCAGCCGGAAAGGCAAAGGACGTGGCTGACGGTAGAGTCACGGCGCTGTCACCAACTCATCGCGGGGCAAGAGCGTGATCGCTGAAGCAATCGCCAAGCTGGTTGACGGCCACGACCTCACCGAAGAGGAGGCCGGCGCTTGCATGGACGAGATCATGGCTGAGCAGGCGACTGCGGCCCAGTTCGGCGCCTTCGTCGTCGCGCTGCGCCTCAAGGGCGAGACGGTCGACGAGATCACGGGCATGGCGCGCGCAATGCGGGACAAAGCGCTGCGGGTCCGAGTCGAAGGGCCGCTGCTCGACACGTGCGGCACGGGCGGCGACGGTAAGGCGACGTTCAATGCCAGCACGGCGGCGGCGTTCGTCGCGGCTGGCGCCGGCGCGAAGGTGGCCAAGCATGGCAATCGCGCGATGACGAGCGCCTGCGGTAGCGCCGATGTGCTGGAGGCTGCAGGAGTGAACTTGTCGCTAGATGCAGATGCTGTTGCGCAATGCATTAATGCAGTCGGTCTCGGCTTCATGTTTGCGCCGGCCCATCATAGCGCCATGAAGCATGTTATCAAGGCACGCAAGGAAATCGGAGTGCGCACGGTATTCAACCTGTTGGGGCCACTCACTAATCCGGCTGCCGCGCCCAATCAAATCATCGGCGTATTCGATCCTGATTGGATCGGGGCCTTGCTGGAAGTGTTAAGAGAGTTGGGCAGCAATCATGTTCTGATCGTGTCGGCGGAAGATGGCCTGGATGAGATCAGCATCTCTGCGCCGACCCAGGTTGGAGAATTGAAGGATGGGGAAATTAGTAGCTACTCCGTGTCACCTGCTGATTTTGGCATCAGTCAATACGACGATTACAGCATGCTGCAAATCGATAGTGTCGAAGCAAGTCTGGCAATGCTGAAGCAGGCACTAAGCTATGAGAATCAAGCGGCAGGAGACATCGTGGCCTTGAACGCCGGTGCGGCAATCTATGCGGCCAATCTTTGCGACGATCTCGTGGCGGGAGTGGAACGCGCTAAAGCGGTGTTGCACACGGCGGACGCGGTGGACAAATTGGAACAGCTGGTGCAGTTCACGCAGTCGGTTGGCGCTTAGGGATGGATAGATAAATTGTCCAATGCAACCATTCTCGATCGAATAATCGCGCACAAACACCGGGAGATAGCCGCGGCTAAGGTGCGTACCTCGTTGGCTGAACTGGAATCATCATTTCCGGCAGCAATCCATGGCCGAGCATTTGCCACTGCCATGCGTGAACGAATACAACAACAACAGCCGGCTGTGATTGCGGAAATCAAGAAAGCATCTCCTTCAAAAGGCGTGATTCGAGAACACTTCGAGCCATCGCTGATTGCTAAAGACTATGCAGAAAACGGCGCCACCTGCCTTTCCATATTGACGGATGAAAAGTACTTCCAGGGGAGTAATGACTACCTGATCGAAGCCAGAGCGGCATGTGAATTGCCAGTAATAAGAAAGGATTTCATGGTCGATGTTTATCAGATTGCCGAATCCAAGGCCCTCGGTGCAGACTGTATTCTGCTAATTGTTGCTGCCCTGCAAGCATCACAATTGCAGGAATTGGCGACCTATGCCAACGACATTTCCCTCGATATTCTGGTTGAAGTTCACACTCGAGAAGAACTCGATCGAGCGCTAGAGCTGAACACCGATTTATTGGGCATTAACAACAGAAACCTGGATACATTTGAAACCAACTTGCAGACGACACTGGAACTCGCTCAGAATATACCTGCTGACAAATTGGTTATTACCGAGAGTGGGATCAGTTCGGTTGATGATGTCAATATTATGATTGAACGTGGCATCTATGGTTTTCTAATTGGTGAGTCTTTTATGCGCGCCGCCAGTCCGGGAGCGAAGCTGAAAGAGTTGATGTTCAGCAATAATTGAAACCGTAAGAATAGTCACGGTAAATCCAGCACCAATAAAGCTTCGCCTGACAGATGGCAGTAACAGTTAATTTTGGTGTTGCAGATTGCCTGTGTTAGGTGCTGGCGGGAGCTGCGATTTAACGTGTGCCGAAGACTACGATTGTCTTACCCGATACGCTGACCAACCGTTGCTCTTCCAACGCTTTTAGGACACGTCCAGCCATCTCTCTGGAGCAGTTAACGATGCGACCGATTTCCTGTCGAGTAATCTTGATCTGCATGCCATCGGGGTGGGTCATTGCATCGGGCTCTTTGCTGAGGTCGATGAGTGCGCGCGCAATTCGACCAGTTACATCGTAGAAGGCGAGATCGCCGACTTTGCGTGTGGTGTTGCGCAAGCGATGTGCCATCTGCTGACCGATGGTGAATACAATCTCTGGGTGAGAACGGATATAAGAATTGAAATTGGTATAACTGATCTCGGCGACTTCACAAACAGTTCTGGCACGGCACCAGGCACTGCGTTCTTCCGCCTGTTCGAACAGACCCATCTCGCCAAAAAAATCGCCTGGGTTTAGATAGGCAATGACAACTTCTTTTCCATCGTCGTCCTCCAGCACCACGGAAACGGATCCTTTGATGATGTAATACAGGGTATCGCACTTATCGCCTTCATAGATGATTGTGGAGCGGTTCGGGTAGCGCTTGCGATGGCAATGGGATAAGAAATTATCCACGTCCTCGATATGCGGCGTGATAGCCATTAATGACATGCGTGCAACTCCTACTTATTAGCTTTACTCAGTGTACACCTTTCGAAGGTATATCACATTTTAGGCGCAAATGTGAGAGTTCTATCACAATAATCCAGCAAATCGATTGGCGTCCCGGCTGGATTGAACGCCTTGGTTATTGGGCTGAAAATAGAGCGTATAGGTGAACTATGGTAACCTTGCGCGCTCGTGTACACCGGTTGTATCGGTGACAGACCACTAATTCTTTATTGTAAAAGATATCATCGAGAAAAGATTATGAAGGGCCGGATAAAATGGATCGAAAATGTCATGTTCGTTGCTGAATCTGACAGCGGTCATGCGGTGGTATTGGATGGTGCGCCGGAAGGCGGGGGCAGGAACATGGGCATGCGCCCGATGGAATTGATGGCCTTGAGCGTGGGTAGTTGCTCTGCCTATGATGTGCTGACCATTCTGAAGAAGGGGCGGCAACGAATTACCAGTTGCGAAACCGAAGTAACGGCGGAGCGTGTCGAAGCCACACCGGCAGTGTTTGAATCCATCCATCTGCATTTTAAACTCGCCGGAGTAGATTTAAGTGAAAAACAGGTAGCGCGCGCCATTGAATTATCGGCCGATAAATACTGTTCTGCTTCTATCATGCTAAAGAGCGCGGGAGTGAAGGTAACTCACGATTTTGAAATCGTGGTAGAAGATCGAAATGGTGAGGATTGAAACAGCGGGAATTGAAACACAGAGGACTCTAGTCAAGCAGGTAAGTTTAAACTTACATTAGAGTCGATACGTGGTTTGCTTCATCAATTCAGACATCGCCGTCATTGCCTGACGAACCAGGCTCGGCAATTCAGCAGCGCCAGCGTCCAGCGCCGCAATGCCATGCTGTTTTTCGTCAACCAGCATCTGCTCGAGAATGGCTTTGCTCTTATTATCCTGCGTTGGT
>JADFRJ010000255.1:0-511 GCA_022561355.1 Chloroflexota bacterium
CACGGTGATAGCAATAAGCCCGCCGACGGCTACACATTCGACCTGCTCGCCGACGACACGCAGCGCCTGATTACGGAGTTGGGCCTCGAGCATCCGCTCGTCGTCGGGCACTCGTCAGGCGGCACGACGATCGTGGTGCACGCGAACAAGTACCCTGGCGTGATCCAGCGCAGCGTGCTAATCGAGCCGATCCTTCCGCGACCTGAGTGGTATGAAGTGCTGAATATGAACCCTAACAGGCTGGCTGAAGGCGCGCGAAAACGGCGCGCGATCCGGCCGAGCAGGCAGGAGATGTTTGACGCCTACCGGTCGCGCCCGATGTTCGAACAGTGGCGAGAGGACATTCTGCACACGTACGTCGATGAAGGCACGGCGGACCGCGATGACGGGCAGGTGGAGCTGAAGTGCCCGCCGGAAGTCGAAGCCCAGTTCTTCGAAGCCGTAGTACAGGTCGACGCATGGCCGCATTTGGCCGAATTCACGATGCCAACGCTGGTGCTCTGGGGCGCCG
>JADFRJ010000255.1:521-3255 GCA_022561355.1 Chloroflexota bacterium
TTCCCAACGCGGAGACCGTCCTTGTGGACGGCACGACGCACTTCCTCCCGCAGGAGCGGCCGGATGAGGTCGCTCGCTTGATAGAACAGTTTCTCTCCGACTAGCAGTGGCAAGCGAGGACAAGCAACCCCAAGGCATCAGCCGGATGTTCGGCCGTATCGCCCGGCGGTACGACCGGCTGAATCGCATCATGAGCCTCGGCATGGACGGCCGCTGGCGTCAGCTAGCTGCGGCCTCCGCGAAGCCGGATGGTTCGCTGGCGCTCGACATCGGTACCGGCACAGGAGATTTCGCAGTGGAGCTAACGAAGCGCGGAGCGCGGCAGATCGTAGGCGCAGACTTCTCGCCTGAGATGCTGACGGCCGCACGCGCCAAGCTGGCCGCCAACGGCGTCACGAACGCGTCGTGGACGCTGGCGGACGCTCTGCACCTTCCGTTCCGCGAAGGCACGTTCGATTGCGTGACGAACGCCTTCGTGCTTCGCAACCTGGCCGATCTGAAGGCAGGCCTTACTGAAATGGCGCGCGTGCTTCAGCCGGGCGGACGTCTGGTCTGCCTCGACATGACACAGCCGCCTCCAGGCATCGTGGGCGCTCTCTACAAGCTGTACTTCTACCGGCTGCTGCCGCCGATAGCCGGCGTGCTTAGCGGCGATCGTGCCGCCTACCGCTACCTGCCCAATTCCCTCGTGGGATTTCCAGACTCGGCGTCGCTTGCGGAGCTCCTCGCTGCCATCGGCCTCGCGGAAGTACAGGTGCGCAAGCTCGCCGGTGGCACGGTGGCGATGCACACTGCGGTCAAGCCCCCGGCTGAAGGGCCCTCCTAGTCCTCCCGCGCGTTGTTCTGCCACTCCTCCCGGAGCGTACGGCGGAGCAGTTTTCCTGCCGCGTTGCGCGGGAGTTGAGCGACAACGCGAAACGTAGCTGGCACCTTGTATGACGCCAGCCGGGTCCCGCAGAACGCGGTCAGCTCTTCCTCGGTCGGCTTGCTCTCAGGATGCGGGACTATCGCGGCGATCACTCGCTGACCCCAGCGCTCGTCCGGCACGCCGAACGCGGCCGCGTCGAGTACGGCTGGGTGCGATCGCAAGATCTCTTCTACCTCCGCTGGGTAGACGTTCTCGCCGCCGGAAACGATCAAGTCGTCTCGGCGGTCTAAGACATGGAGGTTGCCGTGCGCGTCGAGGTACCCGATGTCGCCCGTGTGTAGCCAGCCGTCTCGCAGCACAGCGGCTGTTGCTTCTGGGTCTCCGAAGTAGCCCGACATCACGGTGGGCCCGCGCACCACGATTTCGCCCGGCTCCCCGGACGGGAGCGCCTCGCCGAGTTCGTCTTCGATACGCAGTTCGGTGTTAGCGAGCGGCCGGCCCGCGGAGCCAGGTTCTTGCGAGCCACCGTCGAGCGACTGCGTCGCAACCTGAGATGCTGCTTCTGTCAGGCCGTACGTCCGTAGAACCGGCATTCCTCGACTGCGGCACTCTTCCAGGAGCGGCTGGGGCACCGGCCCGCCGCCGGCTAGCACGCAGCGCAGCGTGGGCGGATAGAGCAGCTCGCCTCGGCTCTCCAGCATACGTCGCAGCATGTTGCTCACGGCCGAGAAGATGGTGACGCGTTGATCGTCTATTGCATTGTTGGCCGCGTCGGGATCGAACGCTTCGTGGACGACGACGGTGTTGCCGTAGATGACGCCACGCAGGAGGATGGCAAGCCCTCCGATGTGAAAGAGCGGCATGCATGCGAGCCAGCAATCATCACTGCGCAGGCCTAGATTCTGCGCGGAGCCGGCGGCGCTCCAGAAGTGGTTGCCGTACGTGAGCATGGCGCCTTTGGGCCGGCCGCTCGTACCAGACGTATAGATCACGCTGTGCACGGCGGAGAGATCGATCTGCCCGGGCTCTGCTGCCTGACTGGCCTCAGTGTCTTCTTGCGGCTTGGCTAGCTCTGCCAAGGGGACGCAAGTGACCGACGGTAGCCGTTCACCGAGTTCCGCCGCCTTCGATGAGTTCCCTTCGTCGTAGACTAGACAGGTAGCAGCGGAATCCGCGAGTTGCCATGCGAGTTCGTCGACGGTCAGGCGGACGTTCAGCGGAATGAGGACGGCCCGCAGACGCGGGATCGCGTGGACGACCTGCGCGAACCCGTTGCCGTTTGCCGCGATGAGCGCTACGTGGTCGCCGGGGCTGATGCCAAGCGTAGCAAGCCGGTCCGCGACAGACGCCGCGCCCCGGTCTAATTCCGCGAAGCTCCAACGATCATCTCCGCAGACCAGCGCCGTGCGCTCCGGGGAGAGGCGCGCCCGTTGCCAGAGCCAGTCCGCCATCGAATCTCCAGTACGCGGCTCCGGAAGCATTACGGCAGCGTTCGCTCGACCCCGCCGTACTGCGCGAGTGTTGTTGCATCCAGCTCAACGCCGAGGCCGGGGCCGCGTGGCACCGTCATCCGGCTCTCGCGAACCGGGAGGGTCTCGATTACAATGTCGCCGGCCAGGAGAGAGCCCGTCGCGAGCCCGCAGGCCGGGCTGTCTTCGGGAAGCGCGGCTGCGAGATGGAGGGCGGCCGCCGTTCCCACTCCCGCATCGATTGTTGTCGTGATCACAGTGGCCACGCCGGCCTTGCGAGCGGCATTGGAAATCTGGACGGCGGGCCGCAGGCCGCCAACGACCATAGGCTTCACAACGAGGATCTGGGCGGCTTCCTGGTCGAGGACACGGCAGGCGGCGTCTACGCTGGTGATCG
>JADFRJ010000048.1 GCA_022561355.1 Chloroflexota bacterium
GGTGCCGAAGCCGGCCCCCTGGCCGGCCTTGCTATCGGACGGTGGCTCGATCAGGAGTACGTCTGCTCCCAGGTCGCCAAGGAGCATCGTGCAAAACGGGCCGGGCGCCAGCCGCGAGAGATCGAGAATGCGTATGTCGTCCAGGGCCATCATGGGCAGGCCTCCTCTTGCGCTATCGCTTTTGCGCTATCGAATGTTGGTGGCTGGTGCTAGCGGTCAGATTCGCTCCGTGCGAGTCCGGAACGTGCGTCGCTCTTCGTCTGTCTTGGCGGAGAAGTAGTCAAGGTTGATCTTAGTGAACTTCTTCCACTTCTCCGGGACGTCCTCCTCATAGAAGATCGCGTCTACGGGACAGACGAAGACACATGCCTCGCAGTCGATGCAGATCTCAGGATCGATGTAGAACTGGTTGTCATCATCGGTCGTGTGGATGCAGTCAACGGGGCAGACATCAACACACGTTGCGTCTTTGAGATCGATACACGGTTCGGTGATAACGTATGTCATTCCGCTCCGCTCTCCAGCCCTATCGAGTGGGGGTCTCGTACTCCCAGCTTCTCGACCTCAACGTCACCATGCAACTGCGCCTGGCAAGCCAGGCGAACCGGCTGGCCGAGCACGCTAGGACCCCGTTCCTCGGCCAGTACTCGCTCTTCAGAGGGTCCTCTCGGAGAGAGGTGCTCCATACCACTGAGGACCAGGCAGGCACACGTGGTACACCGGCCCTCGCCCCCACAGGTCGTTGGCCAGTAGTACCCGGCTACCTGCGCGGCCTCCATGATCGTGGTGCCTTCCGGCGCTTCGACCACGATGTTCTTCGGTCGGATCGTCACCTTCGGCATGCAGGAGCTGCCTCCTTCGCGAAGCTCGAACTACTCTAACATACGCATCATAACGAGAAAAACGCGCCCGCACTTGGCCAGAAGCACACGTCCGCTATAATGAGCCACTTTCACACAAGGAGTCTCGCTTATGTCAGATGATGCTGGCGAACCTGCCGGTACCGCACCCTCCGTGTCCTATACGATCACCGCTCGCGCCCAGTATCCCAACCGGCCCGGCATGCTCGGGCTCATCGCCAGCGCGATTGGAGATGCGGGAGGCGACATTGGCGGCGTTGACCTCGTTCGCACGGACCCGGCAACGATTGTTCGCGACATCACGATCGGCGCACGCGACGACGAACACGGCCGTTCCATTCTGGACGTCATCCGGGAACTGAAGGGCGTCACCATACGGAGTGTTTACGATCCGGTGTTTCTGGCACACGTAGGCGGCAAGATCGAAATCAAGAACAAGGTTGCCGTCACCGGCAGAGCAGACCTCTCTCGCGTCTACACGCCAGGAGTCGCTCGCGTCTGCCTCGCCATCGAACGAGAGCCAGACGCAGCCTGGACGCTGACAATAAAGAAGAACTCGGTCGCTGTCGTAACGGACGGTACTGCTGTCCTGGGATTGGGCGACATCGGCCCGCTGGCAGCGTTGCCCGTGATGGAGGGCAAGGCGATGTTGTTCAAGGAGTTCGGTGGGGTCGATGCGTGGCCCATCTGCTTGGATACCAAGGACACGGAAGAGATCATCAGCACCGTGAAGTATCTTGCCCCCGCGTTCGGGGGCATTAATCTGGAGGACATTTCGGCGCCACGCTGCTTCGAGATCGAGGCCCGCCTCAAGAAGGAGCTGGACATTCCGGTCTTCCATGATGACCAACACGGCACCGCCGTCGTGGTGCTGGCGGCGCTGCTCAACGCGCTCAAGATCGTCAAGAAGGAGATGACCGACCTCAAGGTGGTCATCAGCGGCACTGGCGCCGCCGGCACCGCCTGCGCCAAGATGTTTTTCTCCGTCGGCATCGAGAATATCATCGGCTGCGACAGCCGCGGCACGATCTACAAAGGCCGCAAAGAGGGGATGAACCCGATCAAGGAGTGGTTCGCCGAGAACACCAACAAGCAAGGATTAGCAGGTTCGCTCAGCGAGGCCCTGGAAGGCGCGGACGTCTTCTTAGGCGTTTCCGGTCCGGACATCGTCACGGGGGACGACATCAAGAAGATGAACAACAACGCGATCGTCTTCGCGCTCGCCAACCCGGATCCAGAGATCCGTCCCGAAGCAGCGCTACCCCATGCGCGCGTGATGGCGACCGGCCGCTCCGACTTCCCCAACCAGATCAACAACGTGCTCTGCTTCCCCGGCCTCTTCCGCGGCGTGCTGGACGCCCGCGCTTGGGACATCAACGAGCCGATGAAGATCGCCGCCGCACACGCCATCGCGGATGCGGTCGGCAAGAGCGAGCTGAGCGATGAGTACATCATCCCTTCCGTGTTCAATCGAGACGTATTCCAGAAAGTAGCGCTCGCCACTTCCGAGGCCGCATACGAGTCCGGCGCCGCAGAGCGTCACCGCAAGGTGCATCCCGTCTACATCTAGCCGGACTGGTCCGTTCAAAGGCCAAGCAGGAGGCCTTCGTGTATCCGCCCATCGAGCTTGCTCGCTTCGCGCTTGCCGAGTTCAATCGCAATCTGGAAGGCCTGTCCGAGGACGATGCGAGCGTCCGGATGAAGAAGGCCGGTGGCGGCGAGATGAACGCCATCACCTGGGCGATGGCCCATATCGCCGGCCACTGGCTCTCACGCCCAGAGCGGCTGGAGAACTTCAATTTTCGATCAGGCGATCCTACTCCCCCGGCGCTCGCGGACGCCCGTGCGTGGCTGGATGAGGCGGGCCTGTTCACTGAACGCTGGCTGCCGGACGCTGATGCGGAGTTGCTTGGGAGCAAGCCAGACTTCCTCGGCGGGGAGAGCATCGGCACGGGCGTCATGCGGGCCACGCTCCACACCTGGTTCCACTGCGGCGAGATCAACGCGATCCGACAGCTCCTGGGCCACCCGGAGATCCCCTTCCTTGGCGACATCACCGAATACCTGGAGTGGCGTGACGCAGCAGGCCAGGCCGATAGCTATCGCCCAGCCGAACTCGTGCGCTTCGCGATCTCTGAGTTCGAACGCGGCCTGAAAGGGCTCACCGGCGAGGAGGCCATCGCGCGTCTCGATAAGGCGGACGGCACGCAGACGAACTCGATCACGTGGACGACGGGCCACGTTTCCACGGGCTGGCTGTTCGTTCACGCCCTGATGACTGGCGAGCGCGCGCAAATCGGCGAGCGCGTCTTCTTCGGGCCCGGCGCCGACCCGACACCGCCAAGCTTGGAGGAGATGCGGACGATGTTCGCGAAGGCCAAGGCTCTTACGGAGGAGTGGCTCCCGGACGCTACCGATGAGCTACTCTCCTCGAAACGAGACTTTGGGCCGCAGGCATCCGAGAACCTCGGCACGCAGCTCGTGCGCGCCGTCCTGCACACCTGGTTCCACACAGGCGAGATCAACGCCATGCGCCAAACGCTGGGCCATCCGGAGATCTCGTTCGTAGGCCGGATGGTGGGGCGGCTCGAATACCGTGGAGCTGCTTAGACCCTGCCCTCATGTCTTGCCGCCCTCGGCGACGCTACGGTACAATCCGTTCGGTCGCAGCCAACTTCAACGTCCTACGATAGGAGACTACGGCGTATGAAGGAATATCAGACAGAACAGATACGCAACGTCGTCGTACTCGGTCACGGCGGGACCGGCAAGACAACGTTCACTGAAGCTGCCCTCTTCTCCACGGGAGCCATCACGCGCATGGGCAAGGTTGATGACGGAACCACCACCTCCGACCATGACCCAGACGAGACCAAGCGTCAGATTAGCGTCAGCCTATCTGTCCTCCCATGCGAGTTTGACGGCCTGAAGATTAACCTGATCGACACACCGGGATACGCCGATTTCCAAGGCGAAGTGAAACAGGGGGTCCGCGCCGCCGACGCCGCGCTGATCGTGGTCGACGCGGTCTCCGGCGTCGAGGTCGGTACCGACCTGGCCTGGAGCTACGCGGATGAGGCGTCCCTGCCACGTTTCGTACTGGTCAACCGAATGGACCGTGAGAACGCGGACTTCGCGGCCACCGTGAGCCAGCTTCAGGAGCACTTCGGCAAGCAGTGCGTACCGCTGCATGTTCCCATCGGATCACAGGACGACTTTGAGGGCATCGCCGATCTGCTGGAGATGAAGGCCTATCGAGGCGACAGCGCCGAAGAGGGCGACATCCCGGAGTCACTCGGCACGGACGTCTCGACCTATCGCGAACAGCTCATCGAGGCGATCGCGGAGACGGACGACGACCTCATCAACAAGTACCTCGAAGGCGAAGAGCTGAGCGTGGAAGAGCTGCGAGCCGGGCTCCACACGGCCGTCTGCTCCGGCAGCGTCGTGCCGATCCTCGCCGCCGCCTCGAACAAAGGTGTCGGGGTGCTTCGCGTGCTCAACGCGCTCGCCCGCTCCGGGCCATCGCCGGCCGACCGGGCTGAGACGGTCGCCAGGGACGGCAGCGACGCCGAGGTGAAGCTGACGGCGGACCCGGCCGGTCCGCTCGCTGTGCTGGCGTTCAAGACCAGCGCGGACCAGCACGTCGGCAAGATCACGCTCCTGCGCGTCGTGTCGGGCACAATGCAGAGCGACTCACACGTCTTCAACGCCAACCGCAAGAGCGATGAACGCATCGGCCACCCCTTCTATCTGCGTGGCAAGACGCAGGAGCCGACGGCGAAGATCGTCGCTGGGGACATCGGCGCCGTCGCGAAGCTCGCGGAGACGCACACGGGCGACACGCTGTGCGAGCGCGATCACGCGCTCATCCTGGAGCCAATCGAATTCCCAACGCCCTCGTACAGCCTCGCGGTCTATCCGAAGACCAAAGGCGATCTGGACAAGCTAGGGCCGGCCCTCAGCCGCGTCACCGAAGAGGACCCCAGCCTGCGCGTGCACAGAGACGCCGACACCAACGAGACGATCCTCTCGGGCCTCGGCGAGTCGCATATCGATGTGACCGCGGAGCGGATGAAGCGCAAGTTCGGAGTCGAGGTCGACCTCGAAACGCCCAAGGTCCCATACAGGGTCACGATCACGGGCACGACTAAGACCGACTACACGCACAAGAAGCAGAGCGGCGGGCACGGCCAGTTCGCGCGCGTCGCCATCGAACTCTCGCCGCAGGCGCGCAGCTCCGGCTTCGAGTTCACGAGCAGCATTGTAGGCGGTTCGGTACCCAAGCAGTACATCTCCGCCGTGGAAAAGGGCGTGGAAGAGGCGATGCAGGAAGGCATCCTGGCGGGCTTCCCACTCGTCGACGTGAAAGTGAACCTCTACGACGGCAAGGAGCACTCCGTCGACTCATCCGAGATGGCGTTTAAGATCGCCAGCGCGCAGGCGCTAAAACAGAGTGTGCGTGATGCCCACCCGATTCTGCTAGAGCCTATCGTGAACCTGCGCGTCACTGTACCGGAGTCCTACACCGGCGACGTGCTGAGCGACCTCAACTCCAAGCGCGGCAAAGTGCAGGGTATGACGCCGCAGGGAAAACTCACCGTGGTCGAGGCGCAGGCGCCTCTGGCAGAGGTCCAGCGCTACGCCACGGACCTGCGTTCGCTCACGCAAGGACGCGCCGTCTATACCATGGAGCAGAGCCACTACGAAGAGGTGCCTGCCCACATTTCGCAGAAGATCATCGCGGCGGCTGAAGGTAAGGAAGACGGCGAGTCTGAGTAAGACAAGAGTCCAACAGAAACGGGCGGCCAGCTGGCCGCCCGTTTTGCATTCTGGAGAATCGCTGGCGGTTAGAAGGCCTCTTCGTCGTCGTCTTCGACGTCGGCGCTCTCTTCGCGATGTGTCCCGGCCGCGTCCCAGAGCGTCTCGTAACGCTCCCCCGTGATCGCGCGGCGCAACTCTTCCTGCTCGAATTTGTGCAACTCCTGCAGGCACTCCTCACACTTCTTGACGATTTCAGGCGAGCCGATCTCTATGTAACGCCGCACGATGTGGTCCCACACCTGCAGGCGCACGAGACTCGCCACGTACTTCGGCCAAGGGACGATGTTGATGCTATCGGGCTTCGGGAGGCGGGGGCGCATGCGTACCAGCTCACGAAAGCGCTCCTCGGGAGACGACGCCATCGGGACGACCGTAATCATCGGGCCGTCCACGGCGGTAGTGCGCGTGTCCATCAGGAGGGTCTTGCGCAAGAGCGGAAAGTAGAGCGCCGTGATCTCGCCAACATCGATCGCTCGTTGTACTTCGCCGATATCGATCTGGAAATCAGAATCCATAGCACCCCCTCGCGTCTCTGCGTTTAGCGTACCACGTTTAGTGTCGCGATGGGGCGCTCACAGCGAGTTAGGCCGCACGATCGGTGACCTTACGGCACCTCGCCATCGACCACCTTCAGAAAGCGGCGCTTGCCGACGCGTAGCACGGAACCAGCAGCCAGCTCTACGTGGGGACGCTGGATGGTCCCCTCACCCGGCCCCTCCAGGACGTGGACGGCGCCCTGCTTGATGAGGCGTCGCGCCTCGGCCACGCTCGCTGCCAGTCCCCTGTCGTGCAACAGATGCGGCAGGTCGTAGTCCGTGGAGCCGTCTACTTGGTACGAGCCGAGGTCCGTCAGCGATACCTCGTTCATGTCTCCCGGCGTCTCGCGCTCTTGGAACACGCGCTCGAACTCGGCAGCCGCCTCGTCCGCTGCTGCCTCGCCGTGGAACTGGCGCACGATGTCCCGCGCCAAGCGCTTCTTCACCTGCATTGGATTGACAGACTTCTCATCCAGCTGCTTGCGAATGTAGCTCAATTCTTCGTCGGGCAGGTCCGTCGTTGCCTCCAAGTAATCCATCAACACGTCGTCCGGAATCGACATCACCTTGCCGTACTGCTCGCCCGGCGCGTCTTCCAGATCGATCGTGTTACCCAGGCTCTTGCTCATCTTCTGGACGCCGTCCGTGCCAACGAGCAGCTTCATGGTGAAGACGATCTGCGGCTCTTTGCCCATCGCCTGCTGCAGCTCGCGGCCGACGAGCATGTTGAAGAGCTGGTCGGTGCCGCCGAACTCCACGTCGGCATCGATGACGACAGAGTCATACGCCTGCAGCAGCGGGTAGAGCAGCTCGTGGATGCCCAAGGGCTGCTTGGCATCGAAACGCTGGCGGAAGTCCTCCCGCTGGAGCATCTGAGCGACTGTGAACCTCCCCGCGAGCCGGACGACATCGCTGAGCTTGAAGTCGTCGAACCACTCGCTCTGCCAGCGGACCTCGGTCTTCGCCTTATCGACGACATGGAAGAACTGGCGCATATAAGTGTCCGCGTTCGCTTTCACCTCTTCCGCGGTGAGCATGGGCCGCATGATCGATTGGCCGGAAGGGTCGCCGATCCGCGCCGTCCAGTCTCCCACGATCAGCACAACCTGATGACCCATCTCTTGCAGCGTTCGCAGCTTTCGCAGGAGAACCGCATGCCCGATGTGAAGGTCCGGCTTGCTGGGGTCAAGGCCCAGCTTGAGGCGCAGCTTCTTGCCGGACTCCAGCGCCTTAGTTAGAGAGCCCTTTGGGATAATCTCGATCACGCTTCGCGACAGCACGTAACCGACAGCGGGCGCGCCTTTCTTCGCCGGACTCACGGCTTCCGCTCCTTCGCGAAGTAGTCGCGCGCCGTTTGCACGTCGCTGCCGATCTGCGCCTTCAGCGCTTCAACGCCATCGAAGCGCATTTCGTCGCGGACTCGGGTGAGCAACTCGATCCGTAGCTGCTGCTCATAGCAGTCCGCATCGAAATCGAGGATGTGCGTCTCTATCGTCGGCCGATCTTCGTCAAATGTCGGACGCTTGCCGATATTCGTGATCGAGTCGTACCTCGATTCGCCTAAATAGGCCCGCGTAACGTACACGCCGAAGCTCGGCAGTGCGAGGTCCGCGCCGATTGCGATGTTCGCCGTGGGGAATCCGATCGTGCGGCCGCGTTCCGCGCCCCGGACGACGGGCCCGTGCAACGCGAACGGCCGGCCGAGCAGCCGCGTCACCGTCTCCATCTCGCCCGCGGCTAGCGCCTCGCGCACGGCGCCGGAGCCGACCTTTTCATCGTCTTCGCTGAGCAGCTCCACGAGCGTCAGCTCGAACCCTTTCTCGAGAGCCAGCGGCCGAATCGCCTCAACGTCTCCTTCTCGGTTACGGCCGAGCGCGAGGTCGCTTCCGGCCAACAGCAGCCGCATATCGAGCTGATCGATGATGAGCGTCACGAACTCCCTGTATGAAAGCTGGGCCAGCTCCGATGTGAAGGAGAGGACGGCCACCTGATCGACGCCGAGACCCTGCAGCAGCTCGACGCGCTCTTCCAGCGAGCACAAGTAGGATATGGGCGTCCCCGGCCGGAGAACGGTGGCTGGATGGGGGTGCATGGTGACCACGACGCTGGCCAGGTCCCGCTTGCGGGCCTCTTCCAACAGCCGCCTGACGAGGTGCTGGTGGCCGCGGTGAACGCCATCGAATTTGCCGATTGTGACGGCTGCGGGTCTGCCTGCGGATGCGCGCGCCAGCTCTGACCGCGCCAGCTGTGTGATCATACTGCCGCGGCCTTCACCGCCTCCACCGCCGCGTGGATGTTCTCCGGCGGCGTCTGCGGTGAGATCGAACAACCAGGCCCCACCAGGAATCGGTTCCCTCCGGTATCCTGCAACGCTCGCTCCACCTCTTCCCGCGCCTGAGCGGGGCTGCCCTTCGGAAGCGTCTCCCAGACGTCCACACCCCCCATGACAGCCTTATCCGTCTTCGCCAGCACTGCGGCGAGCGAGTCATTGCCCTCCGCGTGGATGTCCCAATTGATCACGGCGGCTGGATAGTCGATGAGCTTGTCCATCATGTTGTGGGCACGGCAAACGTGGAAGATGTTGAAGTCCGCGCCATCCGCCGCCTTGAGGACCCGCAGGTCGTACGGCCGGCCGAACAGCTCGTACCGCTCGTCGGTCAGCGCATCGTATGTGCCCCACTCCGTCGTTGGGAAGAAGATGCCATCCGCGCCAGCCTCCAGTGTGAGCTTCGCGTATGCCGCGAGCGTCTCCGTGATAGCCTCAAGGGCGGCGTGGAGCGCATCAGGGGCTTCCGTCATCCAGCGCTTGATGATGGAGCGGTCTTGCGCCAATCGTCCTACGACGGAGAGCGGTGAGAACACGGTCTGAACGAACGGGACCTCGCCCGCGAGGCCATCGCCTATCAGGCGCAGCGCCTCCAATTGTTCGCCGAATGCGCCGCCGCCTGCATCGACGGCTCGAATCCGCTCCAGGTCGCTCGGTTTGTTGAGCACCCAGTGCTCCAGCTCTGGGCCTTGTGCCGGATCGTGCAGCTGCTTGTAGCGGCAACCCCACGCCTCGGAGTAGTACGTCGCGCGAGGATTGACCTTCAGGTAGTCGTAATCGTACGTCTGAACCATCTCCAGCATCGCTTCGGCCAGCCCTTCGGCTGACCATTCACGGATGAAGTCGTGGCCCCAGAAACCGATGGGCGGCCGGTCGACGTCTTCTCCCCGAATCGCCGCGAAAACTCGCTCCCGCTTCGTCATACCAGACATAATTGCCGCCCCCACTCGTTAGAATACAAAGGAGGGGCGATCCTCCTCCCCATTAAAGCACGCGTTATGAGTTGTGCGGCATGCTAACAAAGCAGCGAATGCGGGTCAACGAGTTCCGCTTCAGCAGGATCCTCCGGGCGGCCCGCTGGCTACCGGCCATCCTCTGGATGTTCTTCCTATTCTATCTTTCGCACCAGGCCGCGCCGCTAGAGCGCGTCGCGTCGAACATCGACCCGTTCCTCGCTCACGTGGCCGTGTACAGCGTTTTAGCCTTCCTACTTCATATCGCGCTGTCAGGCTACAACAATGCGGCGCCTCGCTGGGTACCGGTTTCCATCGCGTTTGCGCTGGCCGTGCTCTACGGTGTGGGCGACGAGATTCATCAGGCGTACGTGCCTGGCCGCGTCGCCTCTGAACTGGACCTCGTCGCCGATGGCATCGGCGCCGCGATCGGCGTGAGTCTGGCGAGTCTTGCTGCCTCCCGAATCTACGCGCGATTGACTAATACCTAGATTCGCAGGCGAACACCCTTAAGAGTTCTCCCTAATCTGCCGATCCTCTCAATAGGGAGGATCATCAGATGCCGCAATTGGGCCGCCTGGCCGAGCTAAGCGCTCTCGTCGAACAATCGTTACCGCCTGAAGAAGCGATCCGCAAGAGCCTGCCCATTTTGCAGGAAGGCATCGGCGCAACCAACATCCAGCTCGTCTACGGGTGGCAGGACGGCTTCCGGTCGATCGGGACCTCCAGTAACAGCGGCCTGAGCGATGTCGCGCTCTGGCTCGTCAACCAGGACCTCACAACTCGCCACCTCCCCTGCGCCTTCGACGTGGCCGATGGTAAGGTAGTCAACTTCCGAGACGCGTCGACACAGGATCCAGCGCACTTCGTCGCGGCGATGCTGCCGGTACAGATCACCTCTGACATGCTAATTGCTAGAGGCGACTGGCCCTCCGGGTTGGACCAGGACCGCCACAGCTTCCTCCAAGTCTGCGAACCGGCGCTCGCGCTGCTGATGGAGCGTTGGCTGGAGGGCATTCGGGCGGAACGCCAGCAGAAGCAGTTGAGCGCGCTCGCTAGCATCCCGCGGGTGATGTCGGAATCCGACAATCTGGACACGGTGCTTACGGGCATCGCCCGCACGATAGCCTCCGTCTCGACCGTGAACTACGTATCGATCGACGTACTCGGAAAGAACGGTGAGATCGCGTTTCGTTCCGTCAATGGCCCCGACCGCCCTGGGACGGACGCGCTCACGGACAAGTGGAGGGAGTCGTTCCATCGGCCGGACCCGGTGCGCGACGAGGTGCTCCGCACCGGCAAGTCGTTCTACTTTCCCGACGCGCAAAACGACGAGCGGCTGCCGGAGACGAGCAAGTCCTACTTTTCGCGCACCTTGATCCGCTCGACCGGTATCTTCCCTCTGCTGGACAGGGACGAAGTGCTGGGCGTCATCGGCGTTGCGTCTCACAAATCATTGGAGTTCACCGACCAGGACGTAGAGCTGTTGGAAGCGCTCGGCTCGCAGGTAGCAGGCGCGATCAAGGGCATTCAGCTCTACCAGGAGCTGGCCGCGTCTCGCGAGGAGCTGCGAGGCGTCAACCAGCAGCTCCGGGAGACGATGGGCATCGAGCATCACCTAGCCCGCACGGATCCTCTCACTGGTATTCCGAACCGGCGCTTCGCGGACGAGACGTTGGAGAGCGAGTTTCTGAGAGCGAGCCGCTACGGGCAGGAGCTGAGCGTCGCGATGGCGGACCTTGACGGCCTGAAGGCCGTGAACGACGAGTACAGCCACGAGGCCGGCGACCAGGTGCTCCAGACGATCGCAAATCGCGCCCGCGAGAGCTGCCGCGGCGTCGACGTCGTAGGCCGTTACGGTGGCGACGAGTTCCTCTTCATCTTGCCCTCAACCGGGCTGGTAGACGCCTCCGCGTTGGGAGAGCGTTTCAGAGACCTTGTGGCCCAACGCTCTATCACTATCGGGGCCGGGCACAAGGTGAACATGTCCGTCAGCGTGGGGGTAGCCCAGTGGAGGAGTTCGATGGGCGGCCCAGCCGACCTCGTCCGTGAGGCAGACCGCGCCCTGTATCGAGCCAAGGCTGGCGGCCGCAACCGGACGATGCTCGCGATGAACGAAGGCGAATTCCGGGCTGCCTAGGGCTGACCGCAAGTCAGCCTTGGCTGAGGCCAAGGCAGGCCAGCCTAGGCATCGGTTGGCGCCGAGACTTTGACGATCCTGACCAGGCTGATATCCCCGAACGCGACATCTTGCTCCGCACGGAGCTGCAACGACTTGATCAGGTCCAGCACGGCCATGAAGGACACGATCACTTCGATGCGCGAACGGCACTGCGAGATGAATGCGCGGAAGCTCACCGTGCGGCGGCCCTGAATTTGTTCGGTCAGCAGCTCCACCTTCTCCTCAACCGTCACCTCCAGCCGCTCAACCACGCCCTGTGGCTCCTCTTCTTCCGGCTTGCGCTCCAGCACCTCACGAAAGATCTGCGCCATCAGGTCGAGCGTTACGTCCGTGAGCCCGGTCGGGAGAGGAAGGTCCGTAGGTGGGGCCATCCTGGGATACGTCCGCAGGCCGGTCTCCTCGATGCCTTGTAGCATGGCAGCCGCCTCTTTGTAGCGCCGGTACTCGCGCAGTCTGCGCACCAGGTCCTCGCCCAGGTCCTCCTCCGGCTCCTCATCGACGACGGGCTGGGGCAGCAACGCGCGCGACTTGAGATAGAGCAGCCGCGCGCCGATCGCGATGAACTCCGCCAGCGCGGTCGCGTCGATCTGCTCGCCGGAGCGAAGATGCGTTAGGTACTGGCCTGTGACCTGTACGAGCGAGACAGCGGTGATGTCCAGCTCGTCCTGTTCGATCAGGTGGAGCAGAAGGTCGAGCGGCCCTTCGAAGACGGTGAGCTGAAGCTGGAAGGCGTTGGCTTGTTCGGTATCGAGCGTCATGCAGAGCAGCCTCCCGCGCAGCATAACAGAACCCGCCCTCAGGAGCATCTGAGGGCGGGTTCATAGCGGCTTGCTGCGTCTTAGGCCGGCGTCGTCTCCGCCGCCGCCCACAGCGGGCGGCCAACGACGTCCGCGATACGGCGCGACTCCTCGATCAGCTCGCGGAACCGCTTGAAGTTCAGCGACTGCGCGCCGTCCGAAAGCGCGTGGT
>JADFRJ010000256.1 GCA_022561355.1 Chloroflexota bacterium
AGCGTCAATATACAAAGTGTCACCATTGACACCATTCGTAAGCTCGAAGCCTTGACGGAGAAGTGTTGAACCGGCAAGCGTTGTGAACGTCATCGTTATCTTCGTAAGCACACCCACGGGAATGACCTCGACACTTCCGGTCAGGGTGTCGGTGGAAGCAGCAGCATTGTCACGCAAAAATGCTTTCAACACTCGCATGCACATTGCCCGACCGTGAAAGGCCGCTAGTTCCTCCGCCGGCATCGCCGGGACCATCGATGGTTTGAACAGTGCCAGGAAAACAATCCAGCTGACGTACAAGCCCACCAACACGACCATCGCGGAGATATCGTGGCCAGACTGCCAATCCGTCACGGCCGTTCGCCTCCAAGTCGACCAATTGCTGCTCTCCAAATCGGACAGAGTTGTCGGCCATGGATGTCTGACCGGACTGATACCCCCAAATCCAGCGAGCCACTACGTTGGGAACCTCATGAAGTTCGTCCTTTCGTGTTCGCCGGAAACCACGACCACAGAAGTCAGACTGTTGCCGGCCGCTGGAGCCTTCCAGACTGTAGCTGGCACGAACGGCGCGCTCTTCACGGAACCACCCTTCTCCCAGGTTGTGCCCCTCGTCTCCAACCTCACCATCAACTGCGTCGACGTTGCGCCAGCAGCCGTCGGCGGTCTCGCGCTCGATAGCGGACTGCGCGGCATCGCGGCGCAGGACGGCGGCGCGCCATGGCTATGGGCCGCGTTGGGATTTGTCGTCATCGCCGCAATGAGCGCGCTCGCAATCGCACGGCAGCGCACCGTGTCTAGATAACTTCGGCCGCGAGACACTCGCCTGCACAGGAGTACACTAGGGGCGAAACGCGGCGCGACGTGGAGGTTCGATAATCGTGCTCACCTTACCCATCAATCGTCTGGCTTGGATCGCTGGCATCGCGGTCGCGTTCCTCGCCATACTTAGCGCTCGCAGTCTAGATGCTCCGCAAGCCTCAGCACTGACACCTACACCAACCCCGGCGCTGACGTGGACGTTTGGCGTGAGCCCAGCCAGCCCCGTTGTCGGCGATGATATCAAACTGACCGCCTACGCCAGCGGCAGCGGCGGTCTGCCCCAGTACACACTCGTCCTGGAAGACGATCCCGCTCTGGTCGCCCTGGAATCATCCGCGTCCGTCTCCACGAGCATGCTAGGAGTGCCGAAGAGTTGGGATCTGGGGACGCTCGGGGAAGGAGAGGCGCACTTCCACATCAACATCAACTACGAACGAGAGATCTGCAATCCCACATGCTTCTTCGAGTTCACGTTCGATGCTTCGCCACAGATGACCTTCGTCATCGGCGCGGGCGAGCCGGTCGTCGGGGGCATCGCGTCGCTGCCGCTGCTGGAGAGCGGCGCCCCGGCATCACGCGGTTACGTCGCAATACAGATCGCGCTGATCACCGCGAGCGCGATCTTCGGTGTTGGTGCCTTAGCCTGGCTCGTGCGAAGAACGGTGCTCAGGAGAGGAGCGAGCTAGCCGCTCACTCCCGCTGTCTCATTTCATACGGCCGTTGCCGTCCGCGTCGTCCTCCGGTCCGTCCTCCAGCTCCTCGGAGTAGACGCCCGCGTGGCGGCCCAGCCAGACGGTGCAGACGAAATCCTCCCGGAACGGTTGCGCCGTCATCACGAGACGCTCGTCGACAGCGCCGATCAGCTCCTGGACGTCGCTCTCCGAGAAGTCCTCTGGCACGCAGAGCGTCGCGTTGGCGATGTCGTCGCCGAAGTGGATGTCGACGCGGCCGATCTCGTTCTCGTCGGTGAGGATCGTGAACGACTCCGAGTGGGGGGTGCGTGATTCGCGTTCAAACTGAAAACGGGCCATAGCAAACTCCTTCTGGCGCAGGCTGGTCGTTCGCGCTGGAGATGATCTCGACGGCATTGTGACCCATGCGGCGATTAAGGTCGAGGGTCAGGAGCCAGGGGCCGACGTCTGAAACTCGAACCTCGAAATTTGAAGTTCGAGAGATTACCGGCGTCCGCCGCCGAACATGCCCTTGATGTTGTCCCAGACGCCCTTGTTGCCCATGTTGCCAAGGAACTTGCCCCATGCCTCCTCGACGTTCGCGGCGCGTTCCAGCCCCTTGACGCGCTCCTCCATGATGTCGGCGACGCGGCCTTCCTCGCCGGCGTCGAGCCAGAAGCCGTGCTCGTCATGGCAGGTGTCGATCTCGAGGTTGTACGCGCGATAGTTGAAGGCGCGCATCTGCTCGCCGCAGACGGGGCAGTTCAGCTCGCTGGGCCGCTTGGAGTATTCAATAGTAGCGCGTCGCTCGTGCTCCGTCGCGACGGTCGCCTCCAGCTCGTCCAGCTCGTGGTGGTCGAGCCAGCGGCCGTTGCACGTCGGGCAGTGGTCGACTTCGATGCCCTTGTGGTGCTCGATGACGAGCTCTGTTTCATCGCGGGGGCAGTTCATGAGAATAGGATAACAGACGAGGAGCCGTGGAGGAGTGAGCTGGGCTACGGCCCGCGGAAGCTATGGTGACAGACTCTCCAGTAACCCGGCCGCGAACTGCAGAATGAGCGTGGCGTCCAGCGCGTCGACGCTCCCGTCTTGGTTGACATCGGCCACGTCCTGACAGAGCAGTTCGCCGACGAGCGAGGCGCTGAACTGTAGTATGAGCAGCCAGAGCAACCGCATGGTTCCGCCGCCACCTTTGCCTAGCTCCCGTTCGGACGAAGCGCCCTACGCGGGCCGGATCTGGCCGCTGCCGAGGACGATCCACTTGTAGGTGGTGATCTCCTCCAGCCCGACGGGGCCGCGCGCGTGCAGCTTCTGGGTGGAGTCGATGATCTCCGCGCCCAGGCCGAACTGCGCGCCGTCTGTGAACTGCGTCGACGCGTTGACGTAGACGACGGCCGTGTCGACTTCATTCACGAAGCGCTGAGCCGCCGAATAGTCCTCGGTGACGATGCAGTCAGAATGGCCCGTGCTGTACTGGTAGACGACGTCGAGCGCCTCGTCCAGCGAGTCGACGACCTTCACGGTCGCGACGAGGGCCAGGTGCTCTTTGCCGAAGTCGTCGGGCTGCGCCTCGATAGCCTCGATTCCTTCGACGCCGGAGACGATCTCGAGCGCGGCCGCGTCGCAGCGCATCTCCACTTCGCCCGCCCAACGCTTGGCGAGCGCGGGCAGGTAGTCGTTGGCGATGTCGCGATGCACGATCAACGTATCGAGCGCGTTGCAGATCGAGGGCCGGCGG
>JADFRJ010000049.1 GCA_022561355.1 Chloroflexota bacterium
TTCCACGCCCTTCGTTCTGGCGATCTCGGGAATGTCTGACCGTGTGCCGAGCACCGGCAGGCCGTGTATACGCGTGCCTCGTTTGCGGGCGTCGTCGTCGACGAAGCCGATCGGCCGGTAGTGCCACTCCTGATGCTGGAGGAACTCTCGCGCCAGCATCTGGCCTGTGTGTCCGGCGCCGGCAATCAGCACGTGCTGGACGGAGCCGCCCCAGCCGGTGAAGGGCGCCTGTGTGCGGAGCCGCGGCCAGAGCTTCGCCACACCCATCGACAGGAAAATCAGCAAGGGCGCGATGCCTGTCACCGTGAGTGGGATGTGGCGGGGCGTCAGGAACACGTTGATGCCGAGGAGGAGGATCGATACGAGACCGACCGCCGAGGCGAGGCTCATCGCGTCGGCCACGCCGGCATAGTTCCAGGCCGTTCGGTAGATGCCGAAAAAGTAGTTACCCACAACGTAGGCGAGGACGATCACGGCGATCACCTGGCCGAAGAAGACCATCGATTCTCGCGGGATCGCTCCGTCGAACCGGAGCGCGAGCGCCGCCGCGTAGCTGGCGATGATGAGGAGCGCGTCCAAGGCGAGGACCGGAACCAGACGCGCGATGCGCCTGATGAGCGCTGATCCGTCCGGCTGTTCTGACGCCGGCGCCGTTGGGGCTTCGTCTGGTGTCATTGCACGCCCTTGCGGCTCAGCACGGCCGGAACCGTCTTCGCCAGAATGATGAGGTCTCGGAACGGCGAATGTTCGTCAACGTATTGAAGATCGTAGAGCATCGTTTGTTCGTAGGTCAAACTCCCCCGCCCGCTCACCTGGGACAGCCCGGTGATGCCGGGTCTCACGTCGTGGCGGCGCCGATAGTCCGGCAGATACTGCTCGACCAGCTCCGGCACTTCCGGCCGCGGACCAACGATCGACATGTCACCACGCAGCACGTTGATCAAGTTCGGCAGCTCATCCAGGCTTGTCGTGCGGAGGAAGTGGCCGATGCGCGTGTACTCCTTACCTCCGTAGAGCGGATCGAACACGTACTCGGAGAAGTCTGAGACGTCCGGCACCGGCGTGGAGTCTTCGTCGCCGGGCGTGGAGCGCATCGTGCGGAACTTGAGCACCTGGAACGGCTTCTCGCCCATGCCGACGCGACGCTGGCGAAAGAACACCGGCCCGTGCGATTCCAGCCTGACGATGATCGCGATGACGGCGAGGAGCGGCGAGAAGACGAGCAGCGCCACCGCCGCGAAGACGATGTCGAATGCGCGCTTCACCGGACTAGCGTCGGGCGGCCTCGGCGATCTCGCAAACCGCCGCAGCCACCCGTTCGACGTCGCTGTCTTCCATCCTGGGGTAGATCGGCAGCGAGATCAGGCCTTCGTAGATCCGCTCCGCGATGGGGAAGTCGCCGGGTCCGAGGTTGAGCGCCTCGCGATAGTAGGGATGCAGGTGGATGGGGATGAAGTGGACGGATGTGCCGATACCGCGCTCGCGCAGCTCGCTGATGAACTCGTCGCGGCCGATGCGAAGCCGATCGAGCTGCAGCCTGATCGGGTAGAGGTGCCAGGCATGCTCGATGTCGTCGCGCACGAACGGCCGCGTGATCTCAGGCAGGCCGGCGAAGAGGGCGTCATAGCGGCCGGCGATCTCGGCGCGCCGCTGCTGGAACGACGCGAGCTTGCGGACCTGGTGGATACCGATCGCAGCCTGAATATCCGTCATCGCGTAGTTGAAGCCGGGGGCCAAGACCTGGTACTCGGCGCTGCCCTTTTCCGAGTAGCGATTCCACGCGTTCTTGCTGAGCCCGTGGAGGCTGAGCAGCCGCACTCGGTCGGCTAGGTCTTGATTGTTGGTCGTGAGCATGCCACCCTGGCCCGTTGTGATCGGCTTAATCGGATAGAAGCTGAACACTGATGCGTCTGAGATGGCGCCGATGGGCCTGCCACGATAGCGCGCCCCGAGGGCATGGGCGGCGTCCTCAACAATGCGCAGCCCATGCTTACGAGCTAGAGCCAGGAGTTCGTCCATCTGGCAGGGCTGCCCTCCGTAGTGCATCGGCATGATCGCCTTGGTGCGGCTGGTGATCTTGGCCTCGATCTGGGCGAGATCGATGTTGTGGTCGTCGTCGGCGACGTCGGCCAGCACGGGCGTGGCGCCCACATGCAGTATGACGTTGACTGTGGCGGCGAACGTGAGAGGCGTGGTGATCACTTCATCGCCCGGCCCGATGTCGAGCGCGAGCAGCGCAAGATGCATGCCTGCCGTGCATGACGAGAGGGCGACCGCGTAATCCGCGCCGGCGACCTCACGGATGCCTTCCTCGAAGGCCTTGACCTTTGGGCCGCCGGTCAGCCAGCCGGACTTCAGCGTGTCGACGACTTCGTCGATCTCCTCCTGGCCGATCCCGGGCTGAGCGAACGGAAGGAACGGTTCTACCACAGTGGCCTGGCCGGTCTCGCTCATTGCGGCTCCTTGGTGACCGCCGCCAGCAGGTGCGTCCGTAGCCACGGGATGCGCTCCAAAGGCCGGCAGAGCGCTCGCCTGCCGCGGAACACTCGCACGATCGGCGGCGCGAGGGTGACTCGCTCGACATCGACGTGCCGATGACCGAACAAGTCGCGCAGTTCCGCTTCTCGCAGGGGCCGGGTTGCGGGATTCGTGGGGTTCACGCGGAAGTCGTAGACGACCAAGAGGCCGCCGGGGCGGAGGACGCGCAGCGCCTCCGTGGCCGCTCGCGCTCGAACCGCTTTGCCGGTCATCGAACTGAACGACGTGAACGCGAGGGCAAGGTCGAAGGACGCATCGCGATACGGCAGGTGGGACGCATCGCCAGCGGCGAATCCGGCCGGCGAGTAGGCCGCATATGCGGAGGAAGCGCGCGCTGGGTTGATGTCGATGCCGTTTACCAGACTGAGGTCGGCGCCGTGATGAGCGAGACTGCGGATCATCGCGCCGTCGCCACAACCAAGCTCAAGCACTCGAATCCCTTCGAGCGAGACGATGCCGTGGCGTGTCAGTAGCGAGATAAACGCCTCGTCGCGCGTCTCGTGGATGTAGCGATCAGCGTCGCTGAGATGCGAGTAGAGCGCATCGTTACCGCGCGCTAGGGGTGTAGACAAGGCAAGCGACGTCACGGCGCCTCAGCTTCCTTGGGTACGGCAACTTGTTGGCCGAACGACCGCCGTAGCAGCCCGCTGAGAAAGCCGAACCCGTACGAGAAATGCATGGTCGCAAAGGTGATTGGAAGGCGAAACGCATGCTGCCAGCCGTGCTGCCGGGCCAGCCCCAACGAGAACCCGACGGACACTCCCAGGTAGATCCCCGCCAGCACGGCCACCGGCAGAAACATGAGGCCACCGAACGCGGCAGCGATGGCGGTGCCGAGGATCCCGAGCACGAGACAGGCCGGCGCGAGCTGGCGCAGGCGCGTTCTTCGCGGGTGGCGCGAGAGCACGACGACCTTGGCCTGGCCATAGGAGAAGTACTGCTTCGCGAGTCCCCAGAGGCTGCGGCGACTGTAGTAGGTTGTGGAGATCGCGGGTGTCAGAAGGATGCGCGCGCCGCCATCCCGCAGGCGATAGTGGAACTCGTCGTCCTCTCCGGCCTCGATCTCCGCAAACGTGCCAAAGCGGTCGAACACGTCGCGACGATAGGCGGGAAACGCGACCGTGTCTGTCCACTGCTCGCGATGGCTGTAGCGGAACGTCGCGTTGCCAACCCCGAACGGCGAGGAGATGGCGATCGCGATCGATTCTCCGACGCGACCCTCGCCCAGCGTGGTGATCGGGCCGCCGACGACATCCGCGCCCGTGCGCTCGAGGGCGGCTACGCTCTCTCGAATGAAGCCGGGAGCGGCGACGGCGTGCGCATCGAGCCGCGCGATCACGTCGCCCTGCGCAAGGGCCAAGCCGATGTTCAACCCGCGGCCCGTGTGCCGCCCCCGGTTCTCCACCACACGAAGGGACGTGAATTCAGAACGTAGCGATTCGAGGATGTCACGCGATCCGTCGTCGGAGCCGCCGTCGACGACGATGACCTCGAAGCGGTCTTGTGGGTAATTCTGAGCCATCAGGCTGCGCAGACAGCGTTCGATGAAGCGCTGCTCGTTGCGCATTGGAACGACGACCGAAACGAATGGGAGATCTTCAGCCATGGAGGGACCGCGAGGCTACTTGCTAACTCTCGGGTAACGTAGCATGCGTGCGGCCTACTGTAAACGTTTGCAGGAGGTCCTGGTAGAGGCGCTCCATCTGTTCAGCGTTGTCCTGCCAGCGATAGTGCTCCTGCACGAAGGCCCGGCCGGCGGTACCCAGCTTAACGCTTAGTTCGCCGTCATCTAGGAGTTGGGTCAACGCGGCGGCCAACGCGGCAGGGTTGGCCGGCGGCACAAGCAGGCCGGTGCGAAGGTGATCGACGACGTCTGGGATGCCGTGCACGTCGGAGGCCACCACGGGCAATCCCGTGGCGGCGGCTTCCAGCGCTGCCACGCCGAATCCCTCCGCCAACGATGGCATCGCGAAGATGTCTAGCTCAGCGAGAGCGGCGGGCACGTCGTCGTGTGGTATTTCGCCCCGGAATTCTGTGATGTCGCCGATGCCAAGCCGATCGGCGAGCCGTTCTAACTTTCTGCGCTCGGGGCCATCGCCGACGATGAGGAGCCGCAGCGCCCGTCCCGCATCAGATACTACTATGGCGATGGCGCGCAGCAGCACGTCCAGCCCTTTCTCCCGAGAGAGCCGGGCGACCGTGCCGACGACTGGCACACGTTGAAGGCCCGCATCTCTCAGCGGGAAGCGTTCGAGGTCGACCCCGTACGAGACGACCGTGACTGGCTTGGCCCGAGGCATGTAGCGCAGCGTGGCGTTCGCGAGTCTCAGGCCAGTCGCCGTGACGTGGTCGGCGCGGTCCAGAGCGAATCGAGTCAATCGGTGGTGCAGTGGGGTCCACTCGGGAGCCTCCAGAATGTCGGTTCCCCAGACGGACACGAGCGTGGGGTGGACATCGCACAAGCCGGCGAGGAACCCGTAGCTGGTGACGTGGTGCGCATGGAGCAGGTCCGGCTCCAGGCTCGCAACAAGGCGTCGCACGCGCCTCGCGTGCACCAGGTAGCGGGCCCTGCCGATCCGCTCGAAGCCGTGGACGTAGTGCACCGTCGCGCCTTCGATTTCGGCAGGGCGGAAGGAGATCACGTGCACGTCCCAGCCGACGCCCGCGAAGTGTTCTACCCAGCGGCGCGTGTGGATGTATGGCGCATCGGCCAGATAGACGACTCGCATTACGCGATGAGTGTACGCCTCTTGCTGGGGGAAGGCCAGACGCGTTAGCCGGACGCGGCAGGATCAGCTTCGGATGTGCGTCCGGCGAGTCTGTAGTACCAGGCCTCCATGCGGGCCATGTTGGTCTCCAGCACACCGTATTCCTCCACGAAGGCTCGGTTTCTCCCGACCGCGTTGTGGCGGAGCTCGCCGTCCCCGAGCGCCCGAGCGATCGCGTCCGCGAGCGCGCGCTCATCGCGGACGGGCACGCGGAGACCGCTCACGCCGTCGTCCACCAACTCCCGCTGGCTTGGCAAATCGGACACGATCGGGAAGGCGCCGGCGACCATCGCTTGGAGTAACGCCACGGACGTACCGTCCGAAGACGGGACGGAGACGAACACACCGGCATCTATGAACGCCCGCTGTAGCTCTTCCTGAGAGAGCTGGCCGGCAAAGTGAACTGTGTCGCGCAGCCCCAGGGATTCGGCGAGGGCTTCCAGCTTTGGGCGCAGACGTCCATCACCCGCGATGACGAGTCTTGCGCCCGGCGTGTGGCCGCGGACGCGCGCCATCGAGCGGATGATCGTGTCGACGTTGTAGAGCGGCGAGTCGAGCGATCGCGAGCTGATGATCGTTGCAGTCCTGCCGCCGTGGCTCGCTGCCTCGCCGAGAGCGCGCTCCGCGCTGGCGATGTAGTCGCGCGAGACGCCCAATACGATGTGCTGGACGTCCGCCGGAGCGGCGCCGAGCTGTTGCACCATCTCGCGAACCATGTGGCGGTTGTTCGCCGTCGCGAGCGAGGCGCGGCGCAGAACGAAGCGAGCGATGGCGCGGTTCAGCGTCGACGTTGCCGCGTCTACGAGTACGTCGGAACCCCAGGCGCTCACGATATACGGGCGGAAGTTGGCGGATGTCGCGTAGAGCCCGTGCTCGACTAGGTAGTGGGCGTGGAGCACATCCGGAGCGATCTCTTCGACGGCCGCGGGGAGGCCCGCGTGCCGGTAGCGCAGCAGGTTCGCCAGGCGTTGCAGGCCCGGCGGCAGCCGCGAGACCAGGCCCGGCCGCGCCCCGGACCCGGGGCGCCCGCCGCTCCCGGCGGCGGGCCGGAGAGCGTGCACGGTAACGCCCTCCGGCGGCCGGGCCGGCGTGCGGTAAGCGATGGCGTGGACATCGTGCCCTCGCGCCACGAAGTAGCTCAGCCAGCTCCGCGTGTGAATGCCGTCCAGATCCCCGGCCACGCAGATGCGTAGGCGGTGGTCGACGGAGACGGGCTCGATCGCGCTCATGGCAGCGATACCGGGAGGCGCTGGCGCGCTGCCTCGATCAGAGCTCGGAAGTCGTCGCGCCGGATAACGACAGCGTCGACGATCGAGTTGCCGGAGAACCTGCCGTAGGCCAGTAGCAATAGACCGAAGTGCGTGACGTACGCCAACGATGAAGCGATCGCGGCGCCGGTGAGGCCGAACGGGGGGATCAGAGCGAAATCGGCTGCTAGCGTGACGGCGAGCGCGACTACGGTGACGCCACTGTTGATCAATGGCTGCCCGCGACTCAACAGGTAGCTGGCCAGTATCTTCGAACCTGCCAGCGCTACGGTACCCGGCAGCAGCCAGAGTAAGGGCGCAAGCGCGTCCTTGAAGTCGCTGCCGAAGAGCCCCTCTACGAGCCATGGCGAGACCGCCGCAAGGACCAGCGCGCTGAGAGCGCTCACGAACAGGGTGCTCCGGCACACCAGCGGAGTCGTCCGAGCTGCCTCCGCTGAGCCGGCGGCAGTGAGCCTGGGCAGAAGGACGGTCGCCACGGCGTTGGCTCCGAACCACACGGCCTGGCTGAGCGTCACGCTGACCGCGTAGATCCCCACGCCGGCGGTGCTGACGAACAGTAGAACGATGTACTGGTCGAGCCGATAGTTGAGAAGCTGGACCAGGTTCCCAAGCTGGCCCTTGAGGCCGAAGCTCACCTGTCTTCGCAGCGAGAGCCCGTCGATGCGAACCAACTCTGAGATGCTCAGTTCGCTTCGCAAGAGGCCCAGGGCGAGGAGCACCGCCACTAGCGTTCCGATCGACCAGGCGATGAGCGCCGCGGTGGGATCCACGTCTCCGAACGCTTCCATTCCTACGAGAACGAAGAGAAGGACGAGCGGCTGCGTGACGATGACGACGTTCATCGTCCGGAAGCGGCTCATCCCCTGCAGGACCGCCGTGAGCACGTTGTAGTTCACGAACAGGGGAACGGCGAACGCGAACACCCAGAACGGGACGTTCTCGTCCAGCAGCCGGTCGCCAATCAGCGGCCACGCCAGCAGAACGAGCGCGCCACTCGCGGCCGCCGAAAACATGACGACCTGCTGCGTGTTCGCGAGAACGCGCGCGGCTGATGCGCTCCCCTTCCCCAGCTCATAGACGGCCGCGACGCCCATCCCCAGGCTGAGGATGGCCTGCGCTATCGAGGCGGAGAGCAGGACAAGGGCGTAAACGCCGCGCCCCTCCGGCCCCAGCGCGCGGGCGACGATGATCGCGACGCCGAAGGCGAGCGCGGCGTTGGCGACGTACGTGAGAAAGACCAGGTTGACGTTGGCAAGAAACGACGTTCCTGAAGCTTGTGGTTCCGGTCCGGTCACGAACGCCTCGCTGGCTGATCTGACGCGACGAGCTGTTCGACAGCCTCCAGCTCCGCGGTCATCCGCTCCTCCCAGGTCCAGAAGCGCTTGGTGGCCTCCTCACGAGCTCCTGCGGCTAGGCGGCAGCGCATGCCCGTATCCCGGGCGAGTTCGATGACGGCTTGGGCGATCGCGGCGGGACGGCCCGTGGGCAGCAGCCGGCCGGTCTCGCCATCGCGGATCAAGTCCGAAGTTTCGCCGGCGTCCACAGTCACGATCGGCATGCCACAACACATCGCTTCCATGAGCGGATTGCCAACGTTCGACAGGTCGGCCGGCGCAAGGAACAGGTCGGCTGCCTGCATGTAGCTCAGAACGTCCCCCTGAGGAACGGAGCCGGTGATCCGTACTGAGTCCCAAACACCGAGATCGCGCGCTTGCCGTTCGAGGTTCGCCCGTTCGTCGCCATCTCCAACGACGATCAACTCGGCCTTGGGGATCGCGCGTATGATCTCAGGCATCGCGGCGACCACGCGATCGACCCGCTTCCAGCGGGCTAGCCGAGATGCGGTTAGCAGTACGAGGGCGTCGTCCGGTACGTTTAGGTCCGCCCGAAGCCGCTGCCGCGTAGCCGAGTCCGCGGGCCGCAGCCGGTCGAGGTCGAGACCGTTGCGCCAAAAGCGGACCTTGCCGGCGGAGGAGGGGTTGAGTTGAGCCAGCACTTCGTCGCCGCGGGTGCCATCGTTCGTCATGATATATAAGTCCGCTTGCGTCCGCATCGCTCGGACCTCCTCGGATGCTCGTAAGAGCGCGAGCTTGCTGTTGAGATGCGGGTGGAGCACGGTTCCTTGATACCTGGCGACGATTGGCACATCGCTTCCATGCCGGCGCAGCGACTTGGCCGCCAACAGGCCGTGCACTTCATACCCGTATAGCAAGTCGACGTGACCGTCCTCTAGTACCCGCTTCGCCTGGCGGGAAGCGAGATAGGGGTAGAGAATCGCGAAGCGGAGCTTTTGGTCGACCGCCTTCGCGATCGAGGGTAGCGGCAGTCGCGATTCTTGGAGGCTTGGCAGATGGAAGCGCTGGAACGTGACGCCTGGCAGGTCCGGCAAGGGGCTGGGTTTGGCGCTCCGAAGGCCTTCTCGAGGAAGCTGGGCGTTGGCGCCGATCGTTGGAGCGACGACTGTAACGCGATGCCCGCGCTCGCCATACGCGCGGAGCGTTCGATAGAGGCTTGGCGCGCCTCCCCGGCCATGAAGCGCCCATACGTCGAGCGCGCAGAGCATCAGCACGTGCATGGTTCGCCTCTGGGGCAGTGTAGCCTTCGTACTTGGAGACAGCAACGTGACACTCCAGATTGCGTTCTGATAGTATGCAGTGACTCCCCGGTCGGGGTGTAGCTCAGCCAGGCTAGAGTGCACGCTTCGGGAGCGTGAGGCCGGCAGTTCGAATCTGCCCACCCCGACCAATCTCACTCACCCCAATGGCCCCGTTCAACCATAAGGGATCATACCCTACAGACGCCCCAGCTTCGGCCGACAAAAGTTGTGAATAAGTTTTCACACTTTATGTGGTCTTGTGGCTTGCAGCCACTATAGGGGCGGCGATACAATCCGTCGGATAACGAAGTCAGGCCATCGGAAATCGAACGAAGGAATCGGAATGCCAGACATGTTTCAGGAAGACGCACAGGTTCAGGTCAAGCGCCGGGAGAGCGAACGCGCGGTCAAGCTGGCGATGTCCAATCGCTGGGAGGACGCCGCCGCGGCGAACCGGGCGATCCTAGATGTCTTCCCTAACGACACAGACTCGTACAACAGGCTTGGCAAGGCCCTCATGGAACTCAAACGCTATCCAGCCGCCAAGAAGGCGTACAAGAAGGCTCTTGGGCTGGACGAGTCGAACAAGGTCGCCAGGAAGAACCTGGAGCGAATCACGGCGCTCGCCAAGGCGGGCGCCGCCGGGACCAAGGCCGCACAGGCCGACCCTTCGCTCTTCATCGAGGAGATGGGGAAGACGGCGCTCACGACGCTATCGGCAGTGGACCCCGATGTTCTGATCAAGCTGACGGCCGGCGATAGCGTAGAACTGAAGAAGAAGCGGAGCGACCTGATCGTCCAGACGGCAGGTGGTGACGCGATCGGCTCGATTGAACCCAAACTGAGGGCTCGAATTCTGAAGCTGCTTGAGAGCGGCAGCGAGTACGCCGCCGCCATTACGAGCCTAGCCGGGGATGAGTGCCACATCATCATCAAGGAGACGCACCGGGATGTGAGTCAGGCCGGGCCCTCGTTCCCGACGGCGATCACCACCGAGACGGTGCGACCATACACGAAGGACAGTCTAATTCAGCGCGGGACGAAGGACGAAGAGGCAGCAAAGACACCGGGAGCCCCGCGTTCCGAAGAAGATGCCGGGGACGAAGACTGGGAGGGCGAATCGGTCGCTCAGGTGGGGACCGTCAGCATCAACGATGCTGTCGCGGCCGAGGAGGCTGAGGACGCGGAGGAGCTAGAGGAGTAGCTGACGACTAGGCGAACGCGAGAGGCCCCTGACAGAATGTCGTCAGGGGCCTCATCTTTGGCTCCCTCACTATGTCGTTTACGTCGATCGCGCCATCGATCACCGCGCACAACTTCCTGTCCGCGTTCGTGATCAACCCGACGTTCTGGTTTGGCGGCGCGTTCTAACCGCTTGAGCGTTTGCCGACCGGACTTGAGATTCTCGCGTATTTCCTCCCAATCACTCACATCGTAGCGATCAACCGTGGCCTGCTGACGGGGGACATGCACTGGTCGCACTTGGGCAATCTTGCCGCCGCCCTCGCGTTCGCCGGAGCGTTCTTCGCGCTCGCTCTTTGGAGGATGCGCCGACGCATGGTGAAGTAGCGGCGTCTTAGCGGATACCGCTGTCGTACCGGATCAGCACTTCCGTGAAAGCGCCGTCCGTCACGATGACCGGCTGCTCGCTCGCGAACGGTGGCGCGCCCGGGTTCGGGGAATGCGGCACGATGACGTAGCTTCCTGCTGGCAACGAAATTTCGAACTCGCCGCGGCCGTTTGAGAAGACAATGACGCCTCGCCTAGCGACGCGATTCTCGATTGCGATCTTCGCACTAAACGGCTGATCAGGGCAGGGGACACCCTTCTGGATCACCGGGCACATCGGGCCGATAGTAACGAGCCCATAGATGCCAGATATTGCTGGAAAGAAGTCGTTGATAAGCCCGGCGACGAACTGGAGGATCAGCGCAGCATCGAGCGCGTTCACGTGGCCGCTGCTGTTGACGTCCGCGACGAGCAAGCACGTGTACGTGAGTTTGTCGATCAGTCCCGCGTCGAACTGAAGCACGAGCAACGCATCGCGGCTGTCGACTACACCGTTGCAGTCGGCATCGCCCGGCTGGGGCGCCGGAAGTTCACTCGCGGTCCCGGACGCGACGTTCGAGTATTCAGACGTGCCAGCCGCGTTCGTCGCCGCGACGCGATACCAGTAGGTCACGCCGTCGCTCAGGCCGCCGTCGTTGTACTCCGTGCTATCCGCGGGCAGCAGGGCCGCCACGCCCCACGGTCCTTCCGAACTCGCCGAGGAACGTTCGAGGATGAACTGCTCTTCGTCCTCCGAGTTGTCGTTCCAAAACAGCGTGATCTTTAGCGCGTCTTGCACGACCCTGGCTTCCAGGTTTGCAGGCGCTGCTGGCACCGAGCCGCCGGCGTTTGCGAGCGCGCTGGTGATGGCCACCAGCACGATAGCTCCAACCAAGGCAATCGTTAGGTGATGGGCGCGAATCGTTCTCAACATGGCTTCCTTCCAGGTATCAGATCGCGGATCTGTGAGGGCTCTTTGGGTCTCTACATTATATGACGCCAGCCGGCGGAAATAGGTTCCGGAATCAGCCTGAAGCGGCCTCCAGAAAGGCCCCGATGAGAACGCCCAGCATGCTATCATTTGGATAGGAGGGCTCTGTGGCAGATTCCCGGCCCCGCATCGGGGTCACACGCTGGGAAGACATCCCCGGCGAACGCATCGAAGACTACTGGGAGCGTGTGGAGGAAGCAGGCGGCCAAGCCGTTGACCTGCGTGGTATTGACGTCTCGATAGCTAGCCTGAGCGGGCTCATACTCACTGGCGGTCTCGATATCGACCCAAAACGCTACGGCGAGGAGCCGCACGAGCGGACGAAGATCGCCGAGCGCGCCCGCGACGACTACGAGGTCAAGATGCTGCGGGCCGCGCTAGACGCGGACCTGCCCGTCCTGGCGATCTGCCGGGGTTCGCAGTTGCTAAACGTCGCCATGGGCGGGAGGCTCCTTCAGAACGTTGAAACCTCGAATCATAGAGCCGACTACAAGAGCGAAGGGTACCCGTCACGCTGGCATTCAGTGAGGCTCGAGGCCGGCAGCCGTCTGAGGGAGCTGTACGCCAGCGATGAGATAGCGGTCAATTCGCGGCATCATCAGGGCGTCTTCCCGGAGATGGTCGCGCCGGGGCTAACGGCGGTTGCCCTCTCGCCCGACGGAGTGGTGGAGGCCACGGAAAGCATCGCCCACCGTTGGGTCACCGGAGTGCAGTGGCATCCGGAACGCACGGAGGTTGAGCATCCGCACTTCTTGCGCGAACAACGCGCCCTCTTTTTGGCGTTCGTAGGCGCAGTAAAGAGCCAGCCAGAGAGTGTGGCAAGCGCATGACGATGCCTGACATCCAGTTCACCAGCACGGCTGATGGCATGAGCATCGCTTATGGGTCAACGGGCGAGGGCAACCCCCTGGTGATG
>JADFRJ010000257.1 GCA_022561355.1 Chloroflexota bacterium
CCATCGAGCTGGCTCTCGTTTGTATAGCCATGTGGCAATCGGTTCACAATGCTCGGCTAGCCGTCGGACCGCGGCCCCATCAGGTCGTGCGGCAGCCGCGCAAGCTCGCGCTGCAGATGCTCGATGATGGCCGTTCGAAGGCCCATGTGCTCCTGGCTCGTCGCGCCCTGCAACAGCACCCCTACCCGCCCGGCCGCGTCGCGAAGCCTGTCGTTGGCAGCCGTGAGTTCCGATAGCCGTACGGACGCGTCTGTCTCTTTAGAGAGTTGCTCCAACTCCGCTGCCAGCGCCTCCGATGCTCCTATTGGCGCTGTGTTTAGCACCTGCGCCGCTTCGCCGGCGAGCGACCGCAGCGCAGCGTTGCCGTCGACGAGGCCTTGGGCCGCATCGTCGTAGCCTTGGACGACAATGCCAAGCAGCATCTGCACCAGCATCAGCTCCGTCCGCGCGTAATCGCTCTGCACCTCGGGCAGGATGTACGTCGTGAGTGTGCCCTGAATTCCTCGCAGTAGTTCCGCGCTGTTCGGCCTCATGAACGTCCCCCTTCATGCGATATCAGGCGCAACGTCTCAGCCTCGATGTCCGCGTTCAGGTGGGCCGTGAAGGCGTGCATCGCGTCCTTGCTCCTGCCTTCGACGAACGATCGCGCGCCCGTCAGGAAGATCACAGCCACCTTCAAATTGCCCAACACCTCCCAGAAGTGGACCGCATCCCTATCGATTGGCGTGCCTGACGCCGCTTCGTATCCCTGGTAGAACTCCTCGCGTGAGAGCAGCCCGCCTACCCGGGCGTCCCCCGCCCAGCGCCAGGAGCGCAGGCAGACCCAGGCGACGTCCTCCATTGGGTCGCCCAGGTGCACCATCTCCCAGTCCAGCACACCGGTGATCTTGCCTCCGTTCACCAGCAAGTTGCCCGTCCGATAGTCGCCATGAACGACGGTCAGTCGCTCAGGCGTCGGTCTGTTCGCCTTCAACCAGGCGAGCGCCATCTCCAGCACCGGCTGCGGCTCCAGCGCCTCTTCGCGCATGATCCCTTCCCAATGAGCGATCTCCACGTCAGGGCTGCCGGCCGCCGTGGCTGGCGCGCGCAGCTTCTCCAGCCCGCCACTCTTCCAGTCGAAGGCATGGATGCGGGCCAGGATCTCGACCTTCTGCTGCGCGATCGCCGCCGCCTCGCTGTTTCCTATCACGGCCCCCGTCGAAGCGTCTCCCTCCAGCCGTCTCATCACGAAGAAGGGCCGGTCCAGCCACTGTGGGTCGCTCTCCAGCCAGTACACCTCGGGCACGGGCACGCCTGACCCCTGCATCGCCTCGTAGACCCGAAACTCAATATCGCGTTCGGTGTCGAGCAGGCTGGCCTCCGGGTCTCGCCTCAGGATGTAGCCGCGCCCCGCCCGCGCTTTGCCTTCCTTCCAAGTAGCGTCGAAGGCCCAGGTCTCTCGAGATGCGCCACCCGCAACGCGCCGGAGCTGCGACACCTCCAGCTCGCGCGCACCGGGCATTTTGTGCGGTATGTAGGCTGCGATTCTATCCGTATCCAGGTTGCTATCCTCCCTTTCGCAGCGGCCACCGGCGCCATTCTACGACACTCCACGTTCAAGCAGGAGCCACTTCTCGCTTTGGTTAGGTAAACTCTGAAAATGAACCCCCTTCACTTTACGGCCGAAGTGTGTTAGGTTATGTTCGTGCAGGGGGAGGGTTAATCTTGGTGGCTAGCAAAGCCAGATGCGCCCATCATTGGGTGATTCAACACTCAAACGGAGCCAAAAGCCGAGGTGTCTGCAAGTTGTGCGGCCACGTGCGAAGGTTCCGAAACTTTCACAGCGCCCGGCCTCGAACGGCAACCCGTACGACGGCCGCGGCGCGCAGTAAGAGCGCGTAGCAACATTCTGCGACGCGACTCTCAGCGGCCTCTGCGGGCCGCCCTCTTCGTATGCGCTGTAGTGAGATTACGCGAGCGCGCGAAGAGTTCGGTACCGGATGGGAACAGGGATGCTCCTACCGTTAAGGGCGGTGCCGGCCCCCCGCGCGCTCGCGGAGCGCTAACAGCATAGCGGGCGATCGCCCGCCATTCCATACCATATATTAGGAAGAATTCGGGTTCGGTCAGCCGCGGCCGAGCGCGGTGCTACAATCGGCGCATGGCCACATCGATCCGGGAAGCCACGTCACGTGACATGGATGCGCTGATCGGCCTGCTCTACGAGTCCGACGTCTTCCACAGGAACGCCCTTCCCGACCACTTCGATCACCTCGACGAGCCGGCACGTGGCGAGGGCTACGTCAACCACCTGCTCGACGAGGCGAACGGCGTCATTCTGGTAGCCGAATTGGAGGGTGTGGTCGTCGGCCTCGTTCAGCTCGCCGTCTTCGACGAGCGCTCGGGCCCATATCGCAGGAAGCGGCGACACGCCGCAGTCGGCGACGTCGTCGTCACCAGCGAGCATCGCCACGCGGGCGTCGGCCGCATGCTGATGGCCGCCGCGCACGCCTGGCGAAAGCGAGAGGCGCCGCCGAGATCGAATTGACCGTCTGGGATTTCAACAGCGACGCGACCGCCCTCTACGAATCTCTTGGTTATCAGACATCCCGGCGCATGATGCTGAGGCCGCTAGGGTAGGTTGTTCCTACTCGGCGGCTATCTCGTCGACCACGATGACGGGGGCCGGCGCGTCGCCACTCGACGACACTGGCACCGTCACAAGGACGATGGCCCACATGGCGACGCCAGCGGCAACAGCAGCCGCGCCGAAGGCCTGAGCTCCCACGCTCGCACCCCGTCGATGCGCGACCACACCGCCCGCGATCGATGCAGCGCCAACTATCGCCAGCAACAACCAGATCAACGAACCCCATTCCATACGAGCCTCCTTGGCTACGTGTAAACGCGCTCTACGTAGTCAGACGAAGGACAGGCAGCATTTGTTCCCCGCAGCATCAGCCTGGTCAGCGATAATAGCGAGATTCATGTAAGATGCCGCCATGGAACCACCAAGGCAGTTACGAGGCCTTAACTATGCCTGACCTTGATGATCTGCTAGCGATGTCCCCTCAGGAGTTTGAGCGGCTTACCGCTGACGTCCTGCAATCGATGGGCTACGAAGTGGAAGTAAGCGGCATGCCGGAGTCAAGGGCACCAGTAGGCTAGTAATCGCCTAATTCCTAACCTGGGCACGACCAATGGTTCCTCGGCGGGGGAAGGGTTGTGGCAGGACTTAGAGAC
>JADFRJ010000050.1 GCA_022561355.1 Chloroflexota bacterium
CTACCAGCAAGAAAGAAGGCGTAGCAGCCCTGCTCAGAAAGCAGATGGTCGCGGATCACAGCTGGGGAGAGGGCCGGTGAAATGGCGGCCTCTACCATTACAAGGATTGGAGCGGGAGACGAGAGTCGAACTCGCGACCCTCTGCTTGGGAAGCACTGGGTTGACGTTAGTTGCTAAGCCCTTAGATTCGAAATCTTCGGCGTGCTTCGGTGCGGTTTCGGCTACTGATCGTCTCGCCACAGCAACTCCCATAGTTTGACCGGGTCCTCGAAGCCGCGTAGCTCCGGCTCGCCGAGGTCGGCGAAGAGGAAGTCCTTGCCGGAGGCCAGTTCTCTCACGACGTTCGACGCCAAGATTTGTCCGGGCTCCGCATGGTCGATCAACCTCGCTGCCAGGTCTACGGACGTACCGAATAAGTCGTCGTCCTCTGCGATTGGCTCACCTGCGTTGAGCCCGATGTAGATGGCGAGCGGCGAGTCGAGGTGGTCTTGCTTATGCGCGGCCACGCCACGCTGGATGGCGATCGCGCAGCCGAGGGCGGCCGATGCTGTCGAGAACGAAGCCATGATGCCATCGCCGGTGTGTTTGATCTCGTTGCCGCCGCTGGCAGCGAGAGCTGCGCGGACAATCTCGTTGTGCGTGCGCCGGACCTCCTGCGCTGCCGCGTCGCCGAACTGCTGCGTAAGCGCGGTGGAGGACTCCATGTCGGTGAAGAGAGACAGTGCTATACTGCGGCCATCTGGGCCTCGCCGACAAGGAGTCATAGCGTGCGAACGAAGTTTTCTAACTGGGACTGGATGGCATTCGAGGTTCCAGAGTCGCTTCCCTGGAGCGTGGCTTGATATCTTCTGGCCGCCGCGCCGCCAACCATGACTGCACGTAGAGCGCTTCTCTTCGGCGCGATCCTCCTTTGCGCTTTAGGCGACATGTCATCCCTCCCAATACCGGCATACACCGAACGAAACGACGTAGCTAGCCTCGCACAGCCCAGCGCTACCCAGACCCAAGCAGGACTGACTGTTGAGATCGTCCTAGAGGATATTCCCCAGCCGACTGACTTCGCATTTGCTCCGGACGGTCGCATTTTCATTGCGTCGCTAAGTGGCCAGGTTCGAATCGCGGAAGATGGCCAGCTCTTACCAACCCCATTCATCACCCTTCCCACAAACTCTAGGTTCCAGCGAGGGTTGCTGGGCCTTGCTCTGGATCCCGAGTTCGAGGCAAACGGCTACGTCTACCTTTTCTATACGTTTGAGAACAACCAGGCTGATGACACAGGACCGAAAACGAGCCAGCTGATCCGAGTCACTGCAGACGGCAACTTCGCCGTGCCGGGAAGCGAACTAGTCTTGCTGGGTAGTGTGGTTGGCACTGAGTCCCAACCTTCGTGTGGCGACTTCCCAGTTGGCGCGGACTGTCTGCCAGCGGACGGCAGGAGTCACGTTGGAGGATCAATCGCTTTTGGGACAGATGGCACCCTTTTCGTAGGTACGGGCGAGGCCTCCTTCAGCGCACCCAATGAAGGGGAGCTGCAGATCGCCGCTCAGAACCTGGATAGCCTAGCGGGCAAGGTACTGCGCATCAACCGGGACGGAAGCGCGCCGCCGGACAACCCCTTTTTCACAGGAGACCCGAATGCCAACCGGTCAAAAATTTGGGCTTACGGCCTTCGTAATCCTTTTCGCCTCAGCCTCCAGCCAGGCACTAACGTGCCATTTGTGGGTGACGTCGGTTCCGGGTTCTGGGAGGAGATCAACGCGGTACAGCCAGGGATAAACCTCGGATGGCCCTGCTACGAGGGGGCCAATCGGGTGAACAGCAAGCTGGCCTTCTGTGAGAACATGTACAGAGACGGGACGAACTTCACCCATCCAGCTTACACCAGCGGGCGACCAAACACGCTCGGCACTGCGATCGTCGCTGGCGTTTTCTATGAAGGAGACGACTATCCGCCGAGATTCCAGAACGCATTCTTTTTTGGCGACTGGGTGCAGCACACGATCAGCGTCCTCAAGTTTGACACGAGCAACGAAGTGATAGACGGCACCGTGACGGAGCTGTTTCGTAGGCCGGATGCCGGTGCACCGGTCGATTTCGAGTTGCACCCGGACGGCGACGTTTACTACCTGAACTGGCCGTTTGATCCACCTGATCCAACGTTGGGCGATCTGCGCCGCATACGCTTCGTTGCCGGCAATCAGGCACCCGTCGTAAGCGCATCGTTCAAGCCTGCAGGAGGATTGGCGCCTTTAGACGTCCAGTTCAGTAGCGATGGATCGTTCGATCCAGACGGCGGTGCCATGCTGTTCTCGTGGAATTTTGGCGATGGAACCTCTTCCAGCGACGCCAATCCAAAGCACACGTTCGTTGAGGATGGCAGGTACGACGTATCGCTCTTCGTCGTGGATCCCGAGGGAGGCCGAAGTGGTACTGAGGTACGGGTCGTCGTTGGGAGTGAAGCGCCAGTCGCGACGATCACGACTCCGTTGGAAGGCGAGCCATACACAGTGGGCGAAACCGTGAGCTTCTCGGGATCTGCCAGCGACCCAGAAGATGGAACGCTATCGTCGGAGAGCCTCGAGTGGACGATAGACTTGCGCCATTGCCAGGGCTCCAACAGTACGCGCTGTCATACGCACGGGTTCTTCGAGCGTGCTGGCGATGAAGGCGAGTTCGTTGGCCCGGATCCAGCTGGCGACATCTACTTCCTGCAGCTGAACCTCACCGCCACTGACAGCACTGGTTTAACAGACACCACTTCGATCCTGATCGGACCAAATGAGGCCCCGGTAGCTATCGAAGCCGGTGGAACTTCGAGTTTTGCGTGGGTGCTGGCCATTGTCGGCGTGCTCGCCGTGTTCGTGGTTATCGTTGCCGTAGTAATTCTGATGCGCCGAAACATTAACGACTCACGTTCGTAGTCAGCCATTACCACGTCGATGGACAAGGAAGAGGCCATTCGGCAAGATGAGCTTCGTCTATGATATGACGTATACAGCGGTGGACTATGCTCCGTCTCCGGCGCGAACCTAGGCCTTCGACATTAGGCCGGACACTTAGAGTGACCCACGAAGACAGCGCGCTCGATCTTGATTTCGTCCAGGAAGCGGAGGATGTCGTCGACGAGCGTGTCTAGCTCGTAACCCGTCTCTGGCCGCTCCGACCTTCCGTGGCCTCGCCGCGTTAGCGCGACGACATGGAAGCGTGGTGTCAGACGCGGTGCGAGGCTGCGATAGATGTGTGCGGTTCCGCCGAGGCCGGCAAGCAACACCAGCGGCCGGCCCTGGCCGCGGTCACCGCACCAATGGAGTTTCGTTCCGCTCTGCCACCCATACCAGATCGGTTCGTACTGGCGCTGGTAGTCGGCCCGCCCGAGCGTGAACTGGTCCTTCATCCAGATGATCGTGTCGGACCAGTGCCCGCCGGCCTCCCCTAGGAGGCGGCTAACGAGGGGCCATTCCAGCGACGACATGAAGAAATACACCGCGCCGTCGACGTGACTGAACAGGAGCTTCGACCAGGCCCGGACGAACGACTCCCACTCGGGCGGCCGGAGGAAGTCGTTCACGATCGTCTGGCGGTTGCCTCGTGCGGCGCGGCCGTGCGTATAGGCCCACCACGCAAGGCACGGGGCATCGCACATGGGAGGCGGTCTGGTTGCTCTCTAAGTGTTGATGTGGGGTTGAACGGAGCAACACCGAGTCGCCTTATCCGTGCTCATGGTCGAGCAAGTACCGCGCTCAACGCAGTGCGTAGATCCGGTACGGAGCTACCTCCGCCAGCAGCTCGGCGCCGGGTACATCGGGCAGAGGGTCGGCAGTCACGCCAAACAGGCGGCGCCCCGGCATGGGGCTGACAACGTAGTCCACACCGCGTTGTTCCAACGCCTCCGTCAGTTCCCGCCCCTGGAGCTTGCCGCTGTAATAGGCCACCACGAAAGGGTCTTGGACAGGCAATCCAACGACGCCATGAGAATGCACCGGTTTGACGTTTTGCACCAGGCCAGGCATGAATACGTTTTCCAGATGTGGCGCTAGCACCACAGAACCGGACGGAAGCTCGGCGCGCAGGAACTCGTAGAGTCGCTTCTGCCAATCCCACGGCCTCCATTCACCCGCGGTTATTCGATCCTTTCCTCCGAGAACGATCGACACTTCTGTGCCAGGCAGGATCGTTTGTGCACTGGTCGTCTGGTAGAAGCATTTCGTTGGGGACGGCTCCGTCACCTGGCAGCCACTACTAGCATGGTTAATGTACGCTTCTTGTACCAGCAGGCCGCTCCCCAGTACCAAGATCAGGCCGAAAGTCGGTGCGGCAAGAGGGAACGCCAGACGGGTGATCCGCAGCCGTCCGGGCGCTAGCAACCGGCCGTATCGCTGTAAAGCCAGGATTCCTTCGTGCAAGAGATACGCCAAAATGATTGCCACAGGGGCAATGAGCGGTAAGCGAATGAGCAACGTGCCCGAAGCGAGTACCCCAAGGCCGGTTGCCAACGGTGGGAAAAAGAACCATGGCAGCCAACCTACGGCAGCCGCGAACAGCAATTGGTTGGGGATCGATCGACTGGAGCGAAGGAACGCGAGGGGGGAAAGCAACAACCCAGCCAGAACGATAGGGTGCGCAATCAGATGGTAGTTTCCGATCAGAAGGCCGTGGCCAAAGAGACTGCCAAGGCGTGTGATCCTAAAGTTCTCCCGAAACGCCCAAGCTACCTGGAACGTGGCCGGCCCGTCGGTAGATAGTTGCGATAGTTGGAAAATCAGGTACCCGATCAGGCTGAAGACGACGAGAGGAATCAACAGGTACCCGGCCTGCCTTAGCGGCTCAATCGATCTAGCCATCAACGCACGTAGCAAAGCGAACGGAGCCAGCGTGATCATGAGGAACATCAACGGAAACGGATGCACGACGAACATCGCGAAGGCTAGCAAGCCGAATGCTACATAGACTCGCGGACTTCGATTGGCTGAGATCGTTGAGATGAGCAGTAGACCCAGGGGGAACAAGATGTACATGCCAACATACTTATCCTCCGCCATGCGCAGTAGCAAATTACGACCGATTCCCTCCTGAGGCGAAACATCCATCAGGGCCTGGCCCAACAAGATGGCCATTGCTAACAAGCCGACAGTGCGACTTCGGAACCATGCTTTCGCCAGCACATACGTGGCTGCTAACGCAAGGACTGTCAGAAGTGGTGTCAGATAGATCAGCACGACGTCCTCAGCAGTAGCGCCGGCGGCGTCAGCCGTTGATGCTTGAACTACCAGCCAGACGTTGCTCGCAAACCGCGCGAACGGCGCTTCTCCGATGCCAACAGGCTCGAGGGCGTCGATTCCACCGCCAGCCATGTAGCTGTTGACGTTCGACATGAAACGCCAGTCATCAAGGTCACGCGATAGACGGTCTCCAGCCCAGCTGGGCGATGTGAAGATTGCCGTGACGGCGATCGCTAATAGAACGACGAGGGGAATCGCTCCCCAGCTAAACTTCTCTCGCGGGCTAGCCTTCGCCGAATCCTTCCTCTCAACAAAGAACAGCGTAGACCCGCCCGCGATCAGCGCGGCGAATATTGTGTGGAATCGACTAAACGCCTGTAGGTCCAGATGTAAAGACAGTGCTAGTAAGCCAGCGGGCGCAGCGATCGCTAGTCCGAATGGCAATGCAAACAGCAACCGCTCAATGAGGCCACCGTAGACTCGTGCCAACAGCGCCTGGTGGAGGATCAGGCCGGGTACGATGATGGTGGCAACGAAGACCAGGACGATCGCCGTGTACACTGGCAGCTCTGACAGCAGTCGCGCCTCCAGAACCAGAAGGAACAGCACAAGGACGAACAGCGCGACTATGGCTGCCCTGGCGCGGCGCCGCGCCGTAAGCACACCGGCAGCGGCGTGTCGCCACGGGCTAATCTGAGTGTCCCGGACTTGAGGGGGAAGGCCGTCTGTCATATAGGCGCTACTCTCGGCATCCAAGTGCCTGCTGTGTCATTCACCGCAGGCTCTCGGAGCGCATTCCTAAAGCCTGTGCGGCCATATCGTCGACTTAACGCACACGGTTCGCCAAATTGTCCAGGAGAGTCACTGAGGGCTGGCGCTTGAATCGCCAATCAGATCCAACACAGCTTTCGCCAAGCGGTCCGGGTCGTGGCGCAGGTACGTCGAGATGTGTGCTAGCGGAAGCAGCAGCACCTTCGGCACGAGGCGGCGGCATTCGTCTAGGTCGGCCTGGACTAGCTCCGAGCCTTCCGACTCGTAGCGCCTAAGAACTCTTGCAGGCACATCAGAGGAATCGATGAGGACCGCGTCTAGCGCGTCATCTGATCCCAGGTATTCGAGGATCATGTGAATGAAATCTGAGGCTTTGAACCCTTCTGACTCGCCTCGCTTGGTGACCAGGTTCATGACGAAGATCTTCTTCGCGCTCGATTCACTTAGCGCTTTGGGAATTCCGTCTACGACGAGATTGGCTGCCACGCTCGTATACAGATCGCCAGGTCCCAATACGACGCCATCTGCTTCCATGATTGCTTGCGCTGCGGCTGGATTCACGAAGGCATGGGGATCTAGGTAGACGTAATCTATGGGCACCTCTGGTTTCTCGGTCCTTACGTCCAATTGATCCTCGCCGATGATGACGGATCCATCGGCTAGGCGGCCGCACAGTTCGGCTTTCCCGAGCGTAACGGGGATGACCCGGCCTTTCGTGTTAAGGATCCTGGCAGCCTCGTCGATGGCCTTGTCGATGCTTCCGGTAATTTCTACGAGCGCAGTGATGAAGAGATTCCCGAAGGAGTGGCCTTCAAGGCCATCGCCTCCCGCGAACCGAAAGCTAAAGAGCTGTCGCAGAAGTAAGCTGTCATGATCTTCGGGGGCTAGAGCGGCGAGACACTGCCGCACATCTCCAGGTGGGAGGTGACCGAAATCGTCTCGGAGCCGCCCAGAACTGCCACCGCGATCGGTCATGGCTACAACGGCGCTAATATCGACAGCGTGGCGCTTTAGACCAGTTAGGATGGCGTGTGAGCCAGTCCCGCCGCCGATGGTTACAACTCGCAACTCGTCCCCTTCCATTGCAATGGACCAAGAGCTCAACTAGTTGGTTTTCGCTACTCTATCATAGCGTCTTGAGGCCTTTTCGGCCGTCAATGCTACGAACGATGCGCCGCGCCGTTCGTTGCGCTCTGTGATACGGGAGCATCGCCTTCTTCACCATCACGGCAACCGATTGCAGAGTTGGCCCACTCCTGTTAAATCGTCATCTCCCCAGGCGATCCCTGCAGTATCGCATCCTTGGAGTCGCGCCGGAGCCCGCGCGGCGCTTGTTTTTGTTCCGCTCGCGCGGGACATCCAGGTGCATCTTTGACAGATTGGTGGGCTTACGTGTAGAACTGAGTCGCTGTTTCTGAAGCTTCAGATATCTGATCCTTGTTGGCAGCTGACCATCCCGTTAAGCATCTATTGTTTCTCGGGCCGATTGCGCGAGCCGTAAGAGGACCCGCTCTTACGAAAGCGGAGGTAGTACGATGACGAGGCGTGCCAGCACGCCCGGCCAAGTTGTGGATCACGCCCTGGCCTCTACCCGTCGCGCGGCAGTGAAGCAGGTAGTCCTGATCGCAAAACAAGGAACGTATTCACGATGCCCCGGCGGTTAGACGACGCGCGACCCATCGAGGTGACGCTGATCAGTACGCTCCCCCCGCATATGGGGGTTGCGGACTATACTGCCCATCTAGTTGGCGGCCTTGCTCAGGTTCCGACGATCTCCTTAGAGGTTGTCGACTTCGCAAGCTTATATCCGCGCTGGGTGTACCCTGGTGGTACGTTGCGTGATCCCACGGCTCGACGTCCCCAATTCCCGAACGTTCGCATCCGGACGCTTCTCAGCTGGTACAATCCGCTCTCATGGATCTTCGCTGGTCTGACACTCCGGGGCCGGGTTGTCCACGCCCAGTGGTGGAGCTATGCGTTGGCGCCAGTGTTTCTGGTCATCCTCGGCATCGCGCGTCTCCGCCGCCGGAAGATAGTCATGACCGTGCACAATGTTGAGCCCCATGAAGGGGGCCGCTTGCGACGTTTTCTGAACAAGCTGGTGTTGGGCCTCGCCCACGTGTATGTCGTGCACACTACCAGGAGCTTCGATAGCCTCGTCCGGCAAGGCACCAACTCGGAACGCATCGCAATTATCCCAATGGGGGTCTTGACGTCTCCAGGGCGCACTCCCAGCACCGGCGAGGCACGAAGAGCCTTGGGCGTACAGGACTCGGCCAAGGTGGTGCTGCACTTCGGTAACGTGCGGCCTTACAAAGGCGTTAGTGTGTTGCTGCGCGCGTTCGCAAAGGTGCGGGCACGGGTGCCAGGCGCGCTGCTGTTGATTGCCGGCAGCCCTTGGGAGGACTGGGCACCCTACGAAGCGCTCATTGATGAACTGCGTTTAACCGATGCGGTACAGACGCAGCTTGAGTTTGTGCCGGCGGAACAGGTGGCAACACTCTTCGCCGCCGCTGATCTGGTGGTGCTGCCATATACCCATTTCGACGCGCAGAGCGCTGTGGGGGCTCAAGCGCTCCATTATGGGAAGGCGCTGGTTGTCAGCGATGTTGGTGGGCTCCCCGAGTTGGTGGCAGACAGCCGCTTTGTGGTGCCCCCCGCCGATGTGGCGCGCCTTGCGGAGGCACTGACCGAGGTGCTGATGGATGACGAGGTGCGCCAGCGCCTTGAGGACGGTGCCAGGCAGCTCGCTCGTGAACTCCAATGGGACGCCATCGGCGAAAAGACTGCCGCTCTCTATCACGCTCTTGCAGATGGCGCGGCCGGTAATGTTCAAGCGGCGAGTTTGGCGGAGGAGCGGTCATCGGACCAGAAGTGATGACGGCCAGGGTAGAGACCTTCTTCGGGTACGATATCTAAGGAGCCCAGGAATGTTCAGCTTCGTGCGTTAGCGCTCGCCGCCCAAATATTCGGCATCTCCATGCCGATTCAGACACTGCATGGGCTCGTTGGTCACTGATAGCTCATACCGCGCGCGATATTAGCCCAGTCGTAGGTTTGCCCGAAGCCAGGCTGGGGCCCAGCCCGCTGCTTCGTCCGCGAGGCCGCAATGACGGCTTCCACAAATCCGTCCCAATCGTCTGCCAACGTAAGCAGGGGAGAGCACACTGCTACGTCCAGTCCTGCAGCACCAATTGTCGTGCTGACGACGGGCGTACCGCATGCGATCGTTTCGAGGATCTTGAGTCGGGTGCCGCCGCCCGAACGCAACGGTACGAGAACTGCATCCGCAGCGTTGATATGCGCCGCAATGTCATCCACCATGCCGACGTACTGGAGCCTTTCATCCTCGAGCAATTCGTCGGGCGGGTCTTTGCCGGCCACGATGAGCCGAAAGCGCAACTCGCTCGCGTCCAGCTTCGGCACGATCTCTTGCCGAAGGATCTCCAACGCCTCGCTATTTGGCGGGTAGGATAGGAGGCCGAAGAACAGCAGCAGCGGCTCATCATCTTCTACAGCGAGCCGGTCACGCAGCGCGAGTCTAGCAGCGTCGTTTGGGTGAAACGTCGTCCCGTCATATCCGTTCGGTACGAGATGAAACTTGTTTCGATTCGTCCCTAGCTTCCTCAGCGCGGCCAGGTCCTCGTCGGACACGGCAAAGACAGTTCCGGCGAGCCGCACTGCCGCAATCTCCCAGAGCCGAATGAGCGGCCAGACTCGAGCGCCCATGCCTCGGAACCTCTGGTGCTCGACGTTGGTTGCGTCTAAGACAAGCGTCGCGCCAGTGCGCGCGGCGGCTATCGCAGCCCAGGGCACCTGCCAGATCTGCTCGACTTGGACGACATCGGGGCCGATTTCCAAGATGAGGCGCCGCAGATGGGGTACCAGATTTGGGTTGCCGATCTGGCGTCGTATTCCCCCGGAGGGAAGCGGGTGCGTCGTGAAGGGTACGCGGGGCTCGCCCTCGCCAGGCGGACAGGCGACATGCACTTCGTGTAGTTCTGACAGCGCCTTCGCGAGGTGGTACACCCTCGCTCGTCCGCCGTCATTCGGTGGAAAGATAGGCTGCGGCGATACGATGAGGAGCTTCATTTGTATGAGAAGATGGTACCATGGCTCAATGCGCATTACCTGTCATGCTTGACGCAGCATTCGGAGAGTTGGCGGTCCTGCCTTCCACAACTGCCCTTCTCAAGGGCTGTCGCACCGGCACCTGTCCGCCCAGCTATCTGGCGCTGGCCCAGAAGCGGGAGGTCATCTTCTGAGCCGCCAGAGCGCGCTGCGCACGGCGAGGAGGTAGATGCAACAAGGATCAGACCAGGCTGCCTTCCAGCCGCCGCGCGCTGAGTCCAGCGAACTCGTCCACATGGCCGCGTACTTCAGCGCGCGCGCAGCGGGATGACACGCATTCTGGTCGTCAACGTATACAGCTGGCGCAACAAAGGCGACGCAGCGATCGTTCTCGGCATGGTGGAGGACCTGCGGTCGGCGTTCCAGGACGCGGAAATCGTCCTCTCCACGCAGGAGCCGGAGGACGACCGCGGTCGCTACGAGTGTGAGGTACTCGGCTCGTTTCGCAGCCTGGCCCTACGGCTGACTAAACGACGTTGGGCAATCGTCGCGCTGATGCTGGTGCTCATCCCGGCCAGCCTCCTCTGGGCACTCTGCCGTCGATCGCTTGGTGTGCGGCTGCCCCTGCCTCGGGCCTTCGCGGCGCTACTCGATGCTTACGCTCGCGCGGACCTCGTGGTGTCGTGCGGAGGCGGCTACCTGTACGGAGGTCGAGGACCAACGTCGTTCCTTGGTCCCGTGTTCGAACTCTACGCGCTGTTCTTCGCTTCCGCTGTTGGCCGGCCGCTGTACCTGTACGCGCAATCGCTCGGGCCGTTCTACGGCCGGGTCCAGCGCTGGATGACCTCGCTTGCACTGCGCGGCGCGCGCCTCTTCCAGGTGCGTGAGGACTTCTCAGCTCGCCTCGCCCGCGAGCTTGCCGGCGGGGTCACGACGCGCGTCGGGTACGACGCGGCCTTCCTGACGCCGACGCTGTTCGAAGACGGAGGCGATATTGAGCTGCCTGAACTAGCGGAGCTACCGGAACCCGTCGTCGGTCTCACCGTCCGGGCCTGGTCGAATCCGACGGTGCAGGCGCGCTACGAGAAGCAGATGGTGCGTTACATTCACGTCCTCCACGACCGCGGCTTCAGCGTCGTGATTTTTCCGCAGGTTACTGTTGCACCTTTCGACGACGACCGTTCGGTCATGGAGCGCTTTCGCCCCTATGTGGCCGACCTGCCGCGGGTGACAATCATCAGGCGAGAGCTTGAGCTAGTCGAGATCCTCGCACTCATGGAGCGCTTCACGTTCATGGTGGGTACTCGCATGCATTCGAACATCATGGCGCTCTCACGAGGCACACCCTGCATCGCCATCTCATACCAACCGAAGACGGAAGGGATCATGGAACAACTCGGAATGTCATCGTACGTAGTACCGTATGAGAGAGCGACAGCAGAGGCGCTCCTCGATCGAACCGATGGCATACTGGAACATTTGGCAGAGCTAAAGGAGACCCTGGAGCATCAGATTGGCCCGATTCAGCAGCAGGTCTACCAGAACGGCCTGTCTATCTACGAGGACTACATGAGCCTGAGTTCCGAGTCGTCACGGGCCTAACGCGCATGCGCATTCTATTAGCGGTCGGATCCTTTTGGCCAACGATAGGCGGTGTGGAGACGCATGTGCGGCAGCTGGCCGAGCGGCTTGCCGAGGCAGGTCACGAGGTGAGTGTGGTCGCCGCACAGTTCATGTCGGAGCTGGCCCTGGAGGACCGTCTTGGCGACATCCCCGTGCACCGTTCGCGCGCGGCACAGACCAGCCTGGGCAAGATCTTCTCGTACACGTCAACCTTCCGGCGCGTCGCTGACGCGTTCGGTCCCGACGTAATCCACAGCCACATGGTACTACCTGCCGCGCTCGCGCCCGCCCTGATCGCGCGGCGAACGCCGCTCGTGGTCACTGTTCACGGTGACGACGTGGCGACGTTTCCGGAGATGGACTGGGGGCACCGCCTCAAGCCAGCCAACCGCTGGGCCACCGACTTCGCATTACGAAGTGCCAGTACAGTTATCGCCGTCTGCGAATGGCTTGCCGCATGCGTCCGCCCAATCGTCCCTGCCGAGCGCGTTTGCGTGGTGTACAACGGCATCGATGTCACCGCGGTTGAGGCGCCGCCTCCGCCCGGAGACCTCGTGGTGGCAACACGGCGTTTCCACCGAAAGAACGGCATGCGCTTTCTCGTCGAGGCCGCGAGCCGCCTCAGCAAGATCCCCTTCGTCCTCGCCGGTGATGGCCCCGAATTCGAGGCCTTGCGCGCAGGCGCCACGGACAACGTCACCTTCGCCGGAGCCCTCACGCCAGACGCCGTCGCGTCGCTCTACGAACAGGCCCGCTTTACCGTCATGCCCTCGCTCGCCGAGATGATGCCCTACAGCGGCCTGGAGTCGATGCTGCATGGACGCGCGGTCGTCGGCACTACGGTGGGAGGCATTCCCGAGCTGATCCAGGACGG
>JADFRJ010000051.1 GCA_022561355.1 Chloroflexota bacterium
CTTGGACTCGGATCGGTCGATCTCGGTGATCGGCTTGCGGGCCAGCGGCGAATCCTCTTCCATCGCAGCGAGCGAGTCGAGCACCGCCGGCAGCTCTTCGTAGACGACGTCGATCAGGTCGAGCGCTTCTTCCGCTATCGATACGTCCGTCGCGAGCACCGCCGCTACCGGTTGGCCATAGAAGAGGACTTCATCGGCCGCGAGGAGGTTGTAGGCACGGTTCGACATGCGCGTGGCCTTGAACGTCGGCAGGTCGGCGGCCGTGACGACGCGTTCGACACCTTCGAGCGCCAGCGCCTTGGACGCGTCGATGCTGACGATGCGCGCGTGCGCCTGCGGGCTGCGCAGTAGCTTGCAGTGCAGCATACCGGGCAGCTGGATGTCGCCGGCGTACAAGCTGTCTCCGGTGACCTTATGCGACCCATCGATGCGTGTGATCGGCTTGCCTACGCTGGAGTGTGTGGTCATCGTCAGCCCCTTTCGCGTTATGCTTCGGCCGCCGCAGCGATAGCTTCTACGATCTTGGTGTAGCCCGTGCAGCGGCAGAGGTTTCCGGCGATTGCGCTGCGGATCTCTTGCTCGTCAGGCTTGGGGTTCTGGTCCAGCAGTACTTTGCCGGCTAGGATCATGCCCGGGATGCAGAAGCCACACTGCACAGCGCCGGTATCGATAAACGCCTGCTGAACTGGGTGAAGGTCGCCGTTCGTAGCAAGGCCCTCGATGGTGGTGATCTCGGCGCCGTCGGCCTGGGGCGCCAGCATGAGACACGACGTGACGAGCTTGCCATCCACGATCATGGAGCAGGCGCCGCAGTCTCCTGTGCCGCAGCCCTCCTTCGAGCCGGTGAGCCGCAGTTCATCGCGCACGACCTCCAGCAGTGTGAGGTTCGGTTCGATGTACGCCTCGTGCGCCCGGCCGTTGATGGTGTAGTGAACTTCGAGTTTGGCCAATGCTTCCTCCAACCTAGTTCTGTGCTCGCTCCAGGGCGATGTCTAAGCAGCGCTTCGTCATGACGCCGACGAGGTGGCGGCGGAACTCAGCCGAGCCACGGACGTCCGAGATGGGACTGGACGCTGCCTGCGCCAGCTCGGCGGCCTTCGCGAACAGCTCTTCCGACGGCGGATGACCCGCGAGCGCGTCCTCGGCCTCGGTTGCACGGATGATCGTTGCGGCGACCGCGCCGAGGCAGATGCGTGCCTCGCCGATGTTGCCGCCGCCGAGTGACAGACGGACGCCGACGCCCACAGCGGCAATATCCATGATCTTGCGTGGTGTGTGGCGTTGATAGATGCTGCCCGTGTCCGCGGGCGGCGTTGGCAGCTTGAAGCCGGTCAGGACTTCATCTCCCGCCAGCACGGTGCTGCCGGGGCCCTCGAACAAATCGATGACGGGAACTTCGCGCGTGCCGCCCGAGCCGACAATCTGCGCTGTCGCATCGAACACGGCCAGTGGCGGCGTTGTGTCAGCAGAAGGCGCTGCGTTCGCGACGTTCCCGCCGATCGTCGCCATGCTGCGCGTCTGGACGGAACCGACGACGCCTGCGCCCTCGGCGAGCGCGGCGTATCGTTGCCGTATCGCGTCGTTTGAAGCGATCTCGTCCATACTGACGGCCGAACCGATGCTCAATCCGTCCGATTCGTCGAGGGTAATGCCGTCCAGGCCCGCCACGGCATGCAGGCTGACCACCCGCGGTGGGTGCAGCCCGCCCTCCTTCATGTGTACGAGGAGGTCGGTGCCGCCCGCGAGCAGCTTCGTGCCATCGCCGTGCTCCTTGAGCAGCGCGACAGCTTCATCCAGCGATGTTGGTGCGTGGTATTCGAATCGATGCATCGTGCGGGCGCATTGTAACGCACGCGCACGTTCGCGTGAAGGTGAGGTTTATTGAATGCGGCTGCCCGGTGGTGTATGGTATGGGCGTTATGGTGGCCTTTAGAGTCTTTCTGATCGCCTTGGCGCTGACTGCACCTGTCTGGGCGCTGCATGCAACAAGCGTAAGCGCTTGTTCCTGTGTCGGATCGAGTGACACGTTGGAACAGAGACTTCAAGCGGCGGACGTGGTCCTGGTGGGACGAGTAGTCGACCTTCGCCTCGACCAAGAGCTTCCGAGCCGCACGCCGCAGTTTAATCCGGACAACGGAGAAGAGATCTCAGATTGGTATCAAGGCATCGATGTTGTTTCCGTGTTTAGAGTTGATGAGCTGCTGCGCGGTTCCGCACCTAACCCTCTTGAGATTCACTCATATACCGACGTTAGCGTAGGACCTGGAGATGAGGTTCTAATCTCATCTGGTGGATCTGGCGACTGCGGGTTCGCGTTCACACTGGAGAGCCGCTACGTCCTCTACTATTCGACCGAGCTGGGAGAGCGGGTCTCAACCGGCGGCTGCTCTCAAGACAGGGTGAGTATTCAGGACGACCAGCACCTTGAAAAGTTGAAGCAGCTTCTCCACCAGCCTAAGCCGCAACCAACTGTCGTCGATCTTCCTGAGACCGGGATGGGGAGTGGTGATCCGGACGGCTCACTTAGCTGGCATGTCACGGCGGCGGCGGCAGGCGTTCTTTTGGCTGCTTTCGCTTCCGCGATCTTCGTAGCGGTGCGCCGTCGCGCCTCCTAGCTCTCCCGCTTCTTCTCGTACTCCTCCAGCTTGGTTGACCGCTTCTGCCTGGTGGTTGTATGGTAGAGGCGCTATGGCGGCCTTTAGAGTATTGGTGATCGCGCTGGCGCTGACTGCGCCTGTCTGGGCGCTGCACGCAACGACCGTCAGCGCGTGTACCTGTGTTCTGCAGCCATTGGAAGACTCCGTTGCACAAGCGGAACTCATCGTGCTGGGAACAGTCGAGAGCGTCCGATCAACAGATCCTCCACAAGAATTCGAAGGAAGCCCGTGGCTGGTTTCCACCGTTTCTGTTGAGGAATATCTGAAGGGATCGGGTCCACCAACATTACAACACACTTTTCCTGGTGACATAGCTAGCTGCACGAGTGGTGACCGTGAAGGCCACAGATATCTGCTTTCCTACGTCCGCCAGAGCGACGGGACTCTCGGCACCAGCTTCTGCTCAGGCTCTCTTGACCTCACGGACGCCGGTGAAGAAGTCGCCGATCAGCAGGTTCAGGAGGTTCGTGATCTGCTACGAGATTCGATAGTGACTGAATTTCCTAAGTCCGGATCCGGAACAGGTCTCGCGGACAGCTCGTTTGGCTGGCAGGTCACGGCGGCAGCTGCAGGTGTTCTTCTAGCCGCTTCCGCTTCCGCAGTCTTCGTAACGTTGCGCCGTCGCGTTTCCTAGCCCTCGCGCTTCTTCTCGTACTCCGCCAGCGCGTGGTGCAGCGCGTCCGCCGCCAGCACCGAGGCGTGCAGCTTGCTCGCGGGCAGCCCGCCCAGCGCCTCGACGACCGCCTCGCGCGTGATCTCGGAGGCCTCTGAAAGCGACTTGCCCGCAACCAGTTCGCTTAGCAGGCTGCTCGCCGCGAGCGACGCCGCGCAGCCGTCCGACTGCCAGCGCGCTTCGGCAATGCGGTCGTCCTCGATGCGCAGCATGAGCACCAGCGTGTCGCCGCACACTGGATTCGTCATGTAGCCAACGGCGGTCGCGTTCTCCAGCACGCCACTGTTGCGGGGGTGCTCGAAGTGGTCGAGCGTGATCTCTGAGTAGCCTTCGCGCCGCTCGCCTTGCTCAGCCATCAGTCTGGTCCACGAAGCCGATCAGGGCAGGCGCCGCCAGGCCGCGGCTCTGCGCCAAGACGCGGATGCGCCCAAGGCCGGCCGCGTCGATCAGCACCTGCACCGCGCGACGGCGGTTGTAGTACTCCTCCAGCGCCTCAGGGCTCTCCTTGGCCACGCTGTCGACTCCCGCGCCGATGCCGAGCGCGGCGAGGAAGCGCGACTGTGTGGTGAAGCCGGTGGTCTCAAGTCCGTGCGACTCGCCTGTCCGCATCAGCGTCGTGAAGTCGACGTGGGCCGTCATGTCCTGCTTGCCGACGCGCGCGTATGGGTCGCTGCTGGGGTTGTGGCGATAGAAGCAGAGCAGCGTGCCGTCCCGGCGCCATGGCGCGTACAGCTCCTTGGCCGGATAGCCGAAGTCGAACGTGAGCACGAGTCCTCTCTGGAGCGCCTGCGCGGCCGATGCCATCCAATCCACTGCCTGTAGATTGACCTCTACTACGCAGCCGTCGCCCGGCCAAAATCCCAGGTCTGCGAAGTACTCCGCGATCTTTGCCGTGGGCGGGCCAGTGACCTCTTCGAACCGGCCGTTCTCGTGCGTCACCATGACCTCCATAAGCTGGCCATCCCGATGGACGACGCGGTGCACGGGAAAGCTATCGAGCAGCTCGTTGCTGAGCAGGCAGCCGTCGATCTTCTGAGGCAAGTCATCCGACCACTCGACCTCATACTCCGCGAGCGTCTCGGCCTGGCGTCGCTTCAGCGACGAGCTGACATCGACGATGCGGTAGCTGAGCGCGTCGGCGAAGTCAGGTGCGCGACGCCGGGTTCGGCGCAGGATATCGCGCGCCAGGAGGCCGCTGCCCGCGCCCTGTTCGACGACGTCGAATCGCGCGGGGCGGTCCATCAGCTCCCAGAGCTGCTGGAGCTGCTTCGCGACGAGCGACCCAAAAATCGGGTCCACCTCAGGGCTGGTCAGATAGTCACCCTGGCGGCCCATCGGCTCGCGGGTGGTGTAGTAGCCGTGCTGGGGATGATAGAGCACGGTCTCCATGTAGTCGTGGAACGTGATCACGCCTTCGGCATCGATCCGCTGCCGGAGCAGCTCCACCAGGGCGGCGTTTTCGGTCGCCGACTCGAACTCGTCCTCGAGCGTGCGCGTCATGACGAGACCATGGTAGCGGAGGGCGCGTCAACAGCGAGCGTCGGCAGTGTTCAGCAACAGTGTGGTGCTCTGCACCGTCTCGCCGAGATCGGGCTCGGTGCCCCACAAAAGCACCTGGAACTGCGCAGCGCTGTCCTCCCGTATGGAACTCGGCAAGGTCGCCTCTAGGGTAGACACCGTCAAGGTGTCTATACCTGGAATCTCACTGGGCTCGGTTCGGGTACGAGTGACGGTGATTGGTGAGGATTCAAATGGGCCACGGCCGGCAAGAAGCACCGTGTCTGTGGGCACGGGCCAGTAGGCCGTGGCCTCGATCGTCAACGTGGCTTCGCCGTTCGCGCATTTGATCTCGGCGTCGGTGAGTTCGATGCCTAGGATCACAGCCTCGTGCGATCCCACGTCCGCCGAGGCCGTAACTGTAGCGGACGGCTGATCGCGATTCTCCTCGCCGCAGGCGATCAGTCCTGCAGGGTAGCAGAAGAGAGCAATGAGGTAGATCACACGCGCCATACGTGATCCTAGTGTATATCATTGGCGAGGGCGCCTGCTATCGCTCTAGCTGCGCAGCTTGGGTCCCGCCGCGCCGTTCTCGATCAGCGCAACGACCGCATCGTCTGTGAGGCCGGCCTCACGTAAGACCTCTTCGGTGTGCTTGCCGAGCAGCGGAGATGGTCCCTGCGCCTCCGTCGGTGTGCCGTCCATGCGGATCGGTGGCGCAAACGTCCGATACGGGCCGAGCAGCTCATGCATCAGTTCGACCATGTAGCCGTTCGCGGTCACCTGCTCGTGGTCGATCGCCTCTTCGGGAAAGAGCACAGGCGTAGCCGGGACGCGATGCTCCAGCAGCAGGTCGAGCCACTCCACAGTCGTCTTCGATTCCATCAGCGCTTCGGCGTCCTTGACGAATCGCTTCATGCGTTCAAAGCCTTCGTCGGTCTGAAGGTCGAAACCGGGCTCCGCTCGCGGGTCCTCGACCCCCAACGCCTCGCGGAAGCGCCGCTGGAGGTCCGGGCTCAGGCACCCGATCGAGATGACGGAGTCCTTGGTCCTGAAGTAGCGATAGTAGATGTTTCCCGCCGACTGCCTGCGCACGCTGCCGAAGCGCAGCGATTGCAGCTCGGCGTAACCGGCGCCCTTCTCGCGCGCCTCCGCGATGTCCGCGAGGAACTGCTTACGGAAGTTCGGCTCAACGGCGGGAAAGTCGTGCGCGACGTTCGCCTGTGCGAACATCGCGGTCGACAGCAGCGACGTCTCGACGCGCTGCCCTTCGCCGGTCGTCTCTTTCGCAAGAAGAGCAGCACACACGGCCAACGCCGAGAGCACGCCCGTGGTGAGGTCGAGCACCGCGGGCTGTGTATAGATCGGCATGTCGTTGCGTTCTTTCCCGATCAGCGCCATGAGCCCAGAAAGCCCGCCGGCTGTCAGATCGTAGCCGCCTTGGTCGGCCATTGGGCCCTTTCGGCCGTAGCCGGAGTGTTCCAAGTAGATCAGCTCGCGGTCGATCTGTTTCAGGTCGTCGTATGCGATGTGGAACGAAGCGAGGTCGCTCGCCTTCGCCGACACCAGCGCAACGTCCGCCCAGCGCACCAGCGCCTCGAGGGCCGGCCTGCTGCGTTCGTCGGCCAGATTAAGGCTGACCGACCGCTTCCCGCGGTTCAGCACTGCGAACGACTTGCTTTCGCCCGGCAGCACCGGCTGCATCGTGTGGCGGGAGGCGTCGCCCCACGGCGGCTCCAGCTTCACGACATCTGCGCCCAGGTCAGACAGCAGCATTCCCGTGATCGGGATCGCCATCACCTGTGCGATCTCGAGTACCTTGATGCCGTTCAATGCGCCGGGCATGCAGCTCTCCTTTCAGGACTCTGTGAGAGATACCCAGCCAGCGCAGCCCTGTCAACCCTTGACTCCCGGCGGTCGAACTCGTCACAATCTGGGGGCGATGGCCATACGAAGCAATACGCGACCGCTGCGAGCCGAGCGGCTGGAGCTTGAGCCGTGCATCAAGCTCTGGGTGGAGAAGGACGGTCGATTGGTGCTCAGCGACTACCGGGTGCGGATCCTCCAGCTCGTGCGGGAGACCGGGTCGCTGGCGCGGGCGGCAGAGCGCCTGGGCCTCTCCTACAGACGTGCCTGGGGCAAGGTGCGAGAGATCGAGCAGAACTTGGGCCTAAGCCTGGTAGAGAGCGAGGTCGGCGGGGCTGGTGGTGGCGGGAGCAGCCTCACGGCGGACGGTGAGCGGCTAGTGGCGTTGTACGAGCGCTTTCGCAGGAGGATGGAACGCGAGCTGGGGAAAGAGTTCCGCCAGCTGTTCAAGGAGTAGCTAGATGAGCGCTTTTTCTTTTGCCTGCGATATGCTTCGGCCAGCATATCGCCTCGGCTTCGTGACCCTGGCCGGGCTGCTCCTCCTCGCGTCGGCGTGCGGCAGCAGCGACTCGCTGATCCTCGCGACGACGACGAGCACGTTCGACAGCGGGCTGCTGGATGAGCTGGTGCCGCTGTTTGAGGAGCAGACCGGCTTCAACGTGAAGGTGATCGCGGTCGGCACCGGCCAGGCGCTTGAGATGGGGCGGCGCGGCGACGCGGATGTCCTGCTCGTACATGCGCCGGCTGCTGAGGAGCAGTTCGTCGAAGAAGGCTACGGCGTGAACCGGCAGCTCGTCATGCACAACGATTTCATCATCGTGGGTCCGGCCAGTGATCCCGCGGAACTCCGGAGCGTGCCGGACGCGATGTCGGCGTTGCGCGCTATCCAGACGTTGGAGCAGACCTTCGTCAGCCGCGGTGACGACTCCGGCACGAATAAGTTGGAGCTTTCGATCTGGGCAGAGCTGGGCTATGATCCAACAGGCGAAGGCTGGTACTTGGAGTCGGGGCAGGGGATGGGAGCGACGCTCCAGATCGCCAACCAGCGCGAAGCCTATACGATCACGGACCGCGCGACGTACCTCGCGCTGCTCGACGTTCTCGATCTGGAAATTCTGCACGAAGGCGATCCTAGTCTCTTGAACATCTACCATGTGATGCAGGTCAATCCTGAACGGTCGAGTAACGTCCAAGGAGAGAGCGCCGTGGCCTTCGTCGACTTCATGCTGTCGGACGAAGCGCAAGCGATAATCGCTGAGTTCGGCGTGGAGAAGTTTGGGCAGCCGCTGTTTGTGCCCGATGCAGGCCTGACTGAGGCCGATGTGCGGGAGAGATAACAAGCCATGGACCTGGTCTGGGACGGCGTACGTGAGGCGTTTCGCATCTTGGGAACTGGCGATCGCGATGTTTGGGAGATCACGCTCCGGTCGTTGCTCGTCTCCGGCTCCGCCACGATCTTCTCTCTCATCATCGGCATCAGTATCGGTGCCTCGCTCGCGTTCCGCAGGTTCCCCGGCCGCAATCTAGCGGTGACGCTGGTGAACACAGGCATGGGGTTGCCTCCGGTCGTTGTCGGCCTGGTCGTGGCCCTGTTGCTCTGGCGTAGCGGCCCCCTCGGCCCGCTGGGCCTCATCTACACGCCGGCGGCGATGGTGATCGCGCAGACGCTGATCGCCGCGCCGCTCGTTACTGGCTTCACGGTCGCCGCGTTGGGATCGCTGCCGGCAGGGCTGCGGCCGCAACTGTATGCGCTCGGCGCCTCGCGCTTGCAGATGCTCTGGTTGGTGCTGCAGGAGGCGCGGTTGCCTCTGTTGGCCGCGGTCATGGCCGGCTTCGGGGCCGCTGTGTCGGAGGTCGGTGCATCCCTCATGGTGGGCGGCAATCTAGCGGGTGAGACCCGCGTGCTGACCACGGCCGTCGTCCTCTCCGCCCAGAAGGGCGAGTTTGCGCCTGCTATCGCGCTCTCGATCATCCTGCTGCTGTTGATCTTCCTGGTGAACCTAGTGTTGACCACTGTTCAACAGCGGGAGCGCCAGTCGTGAACACGAAGCTGTCTCTGAGGAACGTCGTTGTGCGGGGCGGGAAGTATGAGATCCTGAACGTCCCGCATCTGGACGTCCAGGAAGGCGAAGTGCTTGCCGTGTTGGGGCCGAATGGCGCCGGCAAGAGCACGCTGGTGCACGTGTTGGCTCTCCTTGAGCGTCCGGCGGAGGGCGAAGTGCTCTTCGAGGGTGAACCGGTGAAGGGCCGCGAACTTGCCCTTCGCCGGACGATGGCGAGCGTCTTCCAGGAGCCGCTGCTGCTCGACCGCACGGTAGGGGCGAACGTGTCGCTGGGCCTGTCGCTGCGCGGCGTTCCGCGAGGCGAGCGCCGGGAACGAGTGCAGCGCTGGCTCGCGCGCTTCGGCATCGCGGGCCTCGCCGAGCGCTCAGCCAACCATCTCTCCGGTGGCGAAGCGCAACGCGTTTCGCTGGCGCGGGCGTTCGTGCTGGAACCGTCCGTCATCCTGCTGGACGAGCCATTCAGCGCGCTCGACCAACCAACACGCGAGACGCTGTTGGACGAGTTAGCGAGCGTCCTCGCGGAGACGGGCATTACGGCCGTGTTCGTGACGCACGAGCGCGACGAGGCGGCGCGTTTGGCGCATCGCGTCGCCGTCCTTGCGGACGGCGAGGTACGGCAGATTGGCGAGACGGTCGAGGTGTTCTCGTCGCCCGCGGATGAAACTGTGGCCGCATACGTCGGCGTGGAGACAGTGGCCTCCGGGCGCGTCATCGAGGCCGAAGACGGGCTGGTCGTGCTCAGCGTCGGCGACGCTCACGTGGAAGCGATCGCGCACGGCTTTACCGCTAGCGAAGCGCTCGTGTGCCTGCGGCCGGAGGACGTCGTCCTGGCGCTCGAGGATGCTGACGTGCAGGATAGCGCTCGGAACCGGCTGCACGGCGTGGTGAGCGCCATCAAGCCGGCGGGCGCGGAGGTGCGGCTGGTCGTGGACTGCGGCTTTCCCGTCGTCGCGCGCATCACGCGGCGTTCTATGGAGGAGTTGGGGCTAGCCGTCGGCACGCCCGTGACCGCCTCGTTCAAGGCCACAGCCGTGCACCTGATTCCAAGAGGCGGCTAGCTAGCCCATCTTGGCGCACTCTGTTAACCTTTAGCTCGTCCAAGGGGGCAGGCGGAAAGAGGTGTCACAGTGATACGACTGCTCATAGCGGCCCTAGCGGCGGCCTTGCTCCTGTCGTTCGCGCCGCCGGCTCATTCTCAGGAACTCCCACCACTGCTAGGCGACGTCGACTGCGATGGTGACGTTTCTACCGTAGACGCTGCGCTCATCCTGCAGTTCGACACTGGCCTAATAGATTCGCCCCGGTGCTTAGACGGCGGCGATGTCAACGATGACGGCAATGTCGACACTATCGACGCTTCCATCATCCTGCAACTAGTCCGTGGCCTAATAGACGGATTGCCACCCGTACCTCCAGACCCACTTCCTCCACCGGCCAGTGGCGAAGTCGTCATTGGCTCAGCAGAGGCCGGGCCGGGACAGCATCGCGTGGTTGCTCTGGAAGCCCGTGGCATCGCGGCCCCTGGCCTGGGCGCGTGGGCCATCGAGGTTGAGTACAACCCGGCAGTCGTGTCGCTTCATGATCCAGCTCCCGAGATTGGGGGGCGGAGCTGTGACAACGAGTCCGGCCTCGTCCTCGTCTGCAATCCCGACTTCGCCAGCGGCGTCCTGCGTCTTTCGGGTGCGAATGCACACGGTCTAGAGGGCGACACAGAGCTAGCCAGTCTGACGTTTCAATGCGGGGACGTGGAGGGGGTGAGTGACCTCACTCTTAACCTCCGTGTTTTCGCGGATGCCACAGTCGGCGCACCACAGCCTATCAATCCCACTGTGACTCATGGCTCCATTACGTGCACTGAAACACTGCGCCAGCTGACCGTCACCGTCATCCACGATCTCAACGGAAACGGCCAGCGCGACCCTGGGGAACCCGGAGTCGAGGGCTGGAGCGTAGAACTACCCGGTTTCTGTGGAGGTGACATCGCCTTCCAGCCTGCCGGGCCAAGTGCAACGGATGCTGATGGTCGGGTGGAGTTCGCTGTCAAGGAGCCGTGGGGATGTATTCGTGCGGAGGACAAGTTTGGTTGGGTCTTCACAACTGTTCGGCCTCTGGTTACTAGCGTTGGACCACGTCAGACTGAGGCACTGATACTCGTCCGCAAGGTCGGCCAGCAGCTCCACCTGCTGAGAGGCGCTGTGTTGATCGACGGCTTGCCCGCGCCTGAGGGGACGAGCATTGATGCTGTGGTTGATAATGCGAGCTGCGGTGACAGCGAGATCGTCGTCCCGTTCGGGACCAACTATGAGGCGCGCTACACCATGTACGTCCTTGGCGAGTTAGACCGGCCTGGTTGCGCCTCCGAGGGTGATCTTGTTGAGATCACAGTAGACGGTGGTGCGGTCGCGGACGTCACGTTCGCGTCGGGCTCTACGGGCGAACTGCACCTCTACTTGGGTCCCACGCCGATGTGGTTTATCGAAGGGCCTCGTGAAGGACCCGCTCCCGTTCCGTACATCGGCTCCTTGATTTGTGGCGAAGCGCGAACCCGGCCAAGTGGCTTTACGCCGACCAGTTCCCACAATGTCTATGTCTTCCCAGACGCGCTCCGCTCCGGCTGCGGCGCGCCGGGGCGCATCGTCACGCTGCGAGTCGGCGATGAAGTGCTACGACAGGTCGTCTGGCAGGAAGGTTTCGTGCCGTTCGATGAGCTGCAGGATGTCGTGCTGCCGCGCGTTGGGGCGTTCGCTCAGCCCAGCGGGTCAGGCTTCAGCCTGACGGCAAGCGGCGCACGAATCTACGCCATCGCGCTGGCCTTGGCCGGATTGGGCTTGGTGTCTGGAGGAGCTGTGATCTGGCGGAGGAGGCGGGCCGGCTAGCGGCCTACGCCTTCACGCCGACGACGTTCACGAGCACACGCCGCTCGCGGGCGCGGTCCAGTTCGATCAAGAAGATACGCTGCCACTTGCCGATCGGTATCTGCCCATCGAGGATGGGGAGCGTCTCGCTGGTGGGGAGGAACAGGTGCTGGCAGTGCGCGTGCCCGTTCATGCACTCGCCCTCTTCCATGTTCACCGTGCGTTTCGTGAAGTCGTTGTGCTCGTAGGCGGCGTCGACCGGAGCCATCTTTTGCAGCATGCGGGTCATGTCCTGCAGCAGCAGTGGCTCGTGCTCGTTGACCTTGATCGCGGCGGTCGTATGTGTGGAAAAGATCGTGACCTGGCCGAACTTGGCGCCAGATGCGGCCACGATGCTCTGCACTTCGTCTGTGATGTCGATGAACTCTGGCGCGGTCGTCGTTGTGGTAGTCAGCGTCTCACACACGACGACAGGTTCTGAACCTGTCGCAGCGATGACGCCATTGCGCTGGATCCGCACGTCGGTGAGGGTTCGTTCCATATCTGTTCCGGACTCCTCTAACTCAACACTGGCAGCGTCCCTGCTGGCTTCGCCAGTGTACCACGTTCCCCCCTTACTTCGGAGCTTACAAGCGGGGAGCGCTGGCTGCAAATTGTGCGCTCGCTCACATTGACTCAGCTTCGAAACTGAGGCGAGCATGCCCAGAATGCGCGCGACGCAAGGAGCGGTGGCAGAGCAGGCCAAGGCGGGCCCAGGCGCCTATGGAGGCCTGTTCCTTACGACCCTGAACACGCTCACGTACGAGATCCTGTTCACGCTCCGCGCTCACCGCGGGTTAGGCTGGATTAGTCACAGCGGCTGCCGGCTGGCAAAGCCGGTGTCCAGCTCGTGCCAGTACGCGATTGTGTCCTCGCCGAGCTTCCAGCAGAGGTACAC
>JADFRJ010000258.1 GCA_022561355.1 Chloroflexota bacterium
TCGCCCTGGCCAACGGCAATGCTGGAGAAGTGGGCGTAAAGCGTCTCGATGCCCGTGGGGCTCATGATGACCACGTAGAGCCCGTAGGAGCAGCAGGGATCGCCTCCGGCGAAGGTAACGGTGCCTTCGGTGGCGGCGCCGATTGGCGACCCGACGCTGTTGTAGAGGTCGATGTCGATGCCAAGAGGATGGTAGCCATCATAGTAACTGGAAATTGGGCCGATTGCAGGCCAAGAGAGCCCGATGCTTGACACGGGGCCTGGATCCGGTACTACCGGCGGGGCGGTCACGGCGACCGGTCCTTCCACTGCCGGCGGCTGCTCTGCCGGCAGGATGGAGATGGGGAGAAGGCCGTTCGGGATGAAGAGGAATTGGGCCTCGAAGACATCGTCCGCCGAGGCAATGGCATTGCCGGCCCAGCCCACGATTTCCTCGACATCGACGCCGTAGCGCGCCGCGATTGCGCTCAGCGTATCTCCGAAGCGGACATCGTAGAGAATACCGTTTCCGGCCGGGATGACGAGGAGTTGCCCAGGTCTCACCACATCGCCGTCACGCAGGTCGGCGTTCGCCCAGAGCAGGTACTGAAGATCGATGCCTGCGGCGGCAGCTATCGCGCTGGCGGTGTCGCCCGGCTGGACCGAGTAGAGGGTAAATGGTTCGATGACGGACCCCGCAGCCTCGGCCTCCACTGCTGCTGCTTCCGAAGCCGAACCTGCCGTACCGGCTTCGCCGCCGTTTGCAAGCGCTGCCAGGGTAGGCGCTATCTCCTCCCGGCGGATGGTGCCCGGCAACGGCGCGGAGACGAGCACGGGCTCGGCCGCCGGCGAGGCGCCAATGCTGGGCAACGAGAGCCCCCTAATTGTCACCCCAGAACTCGCCTCGAACGAGAAGCTCTTTGAAAGGAAGAAGGAGGTGAAGGCCGCGATCAGGATGAGCGCCAGCACGAGGGCATGCACGAGGGGCCTCCGGCGCTCTCTGGCTAGAGCGTAAGCCCGCACATCCGCGATGGACGGAACGTGCGCTCCGCCCGTAACAGTGGCACCAGTCTCCAAGACGGTGCGTTTCTCAATTGCTTGAATACCGTAGCCTCCGAATGGTAAATTCCGGCGCTAAGTCGGTAGTATTCTACCCCAGCCAGCCTTGAGGGGAACCCCCTAACAGGTAATTTGCTTAGACGATTAGCTTCTATGTTCTGAACTTCGTAGCTAGTAGAACCCTCGCGCAGAGTGATCCGCAAGTGTCACACATTTCGGGCGTGGTTTTGAGCTTAGAGTTCTTCTTTGGTGAGCGTGGCGAGGAACTCTTCGTTGTTGCTGGTCTTGGAGAGCCTCTCCAGGAGGCGCTCGGTCGCGTCGTTAGAGCTCTGCGAGTTATTGCCGATCATGGCCATCATGCGTCTCACAAGCCAGACACGCTGCAGCGTCTTCTCGTCTAGCAGCAACTCCTCGCGGCGGGTGCTGCTGCGGAGGATATCGATCGAAGGGTAGATGCGGCGGTCGGCTAGCCTGCGGTCCAGGTGGACCTCCATGTTGCCCGTACCCTTGAACTCCTCGTAGATCAGTTCGTCCATCCTGCTGTTCGTGTCGACGAGACAGGTCGCGACGATCGTCAGGCTGCCGCTCTCTTCCGTGTTGCGGGCCGCGCCAAAGAAGCGCTTGGGTGGATAGAGCGCCACCGGGTCCATACCACCGGAGAGCGTGCGTCCGCTGGAGGGGACCGCCAAGTTATACGCCCGCGCGAGGCGCGTGATGCTATCGAGCAGGATGACAACGTCCTTGCCGCTCTCGACCAGCCTCTTCGCGCGGTCGAGCGCCATCTCGGCCACGCGGGTGTGGTCCTCGACGGGCTCGTCGAACGTCGATGCGATGACGTCACCCGCGACGGACCGCTTCATGTCGGTCACTTCCTCCGGCCGTTCGCCAATCAGTACGACCATCAGGTGGATGTCTTCGTAGTTCGTCATGATGCCGTGCGCAATCGACTTAAGCAGGAACGTCTTGCCAGCCTTCGGCGGCGAAACGATGAGCGCCCGCTGGCCGCGGCCGATCGGCGAAATCAGGTTCATCACCCGCTGCGAGAGCGAATCGATTCCGCCCGAACTGGTCTCAAGGTCGATGAGTGTCTCGGGGAAGATGGCCGTCAGGTCCTCGAATTTGGGGCGCCCCTTCGCGGCCTCGGGGTCTAGGCCATTGATCGCTTCGACGTGCAGCAAGCCGAAGTACTTCTCGCTGTCCTTCGGCGGGCGTACCTGTCCCATCACCAGGTCACCGGTGCGGAGCGCGAACCTCCGTACCTGCGACTGGGAGACGTAGACGTCATTGACAGTAGGCAGCATGGACTCGCCGCGAAGGAATCCATAGCCGTCATCGACGGTCTGGAGGATGCCCTCAGCGAAGATGTTGCCTTCCTTCTCAGTCTGGGCCTTTAGTACCTTAAAGATCAGTTCCTGCTTCTTCAACTGGCTGTAGCCAGACACGCCAAGGCCCTTTGCCATATCCATGAGCCCTTCTCGGGTTTGTGTTTCTAATTCGGCTATCGTCACTTGCTGCTCCATATCATGCAGTCCTAATGCTGCATTGTGCTCCGCGGGCTAGATTATCCGTTGCTGATGTGCTCGTATTTGGGGGCAACTCCAGGCGCCGGGAGATGCAGGCGCCGGTACTAATTCCACTCTATGATGAAGGAAAGTTACCTATAGTGCAATACCTTGGTGCGCACATATGTTTCACGTCCCGCTGCGCGCGGACTCCTTCTCGTACGCCTGAGAATCCGCCAGGAAGCGCTCAATCCCAACGTCCGTCAGCGGGTGCTTCACCATCGCCTTCAGCAGCGAGTAGGGCAGTGTGGCGATCTGGGACCCGATCCGCGCGGCCGCAATCACGTGGCGCGGATGCCGCAGGCTGGCCGCGAGCACTTGGGCAGGCAGATGGTACTGATCGAAGATCTCTACGGATTCGCGTACAACCTCCATGCCATCCTGGCCGGCGTCGTCCAGGCGTCCGACGAACGGGCTCACGAACGTGGCTCCAGCCGTCGCGGCAAGCAGCGCTTGGTTGGCAGAGAAGATCAGCGTCATGTTGATCTTGATGCCCTCCTTGGAGAGGATGGACGTCGCTTCCAGGCCTGTCTCATCGATCGGGATCTTTACCACCACATTGGGGTGCCACAGCGCTATCTCGCGGGCCT
>JADFRJ010000052.1 GCA_022561355.1 Chloroflexota bacterium
GCCGCCGATCGTCCCGCAGAACGAGCCATCCGGCCGCACGGCCATCTTCGCGCCGGGCTTGCGAGGCGTCGAGCCTCGGCTCGACGCTATAGTCGCGAGCACGAGCGGCTTGCCTGACTCCAGGGACGATTCGATCTCATCCAGAACTTCATTCATGGGCCTCTAAGGATAGCGAGCCGCAGGCCGAGGTTTCAAGGCGCCCGGAAACCGGCGCGTAGGGGAACCTACGCTTTAGTTTCAGGAACTGGCTCTCCAACACCTGCCAGCTCAGCCAGGCGACGCTCACCGTGATCGCCGCCGCCGCCGCTCCGTAGACCACCTCGCCGGCCAGGGTCGATCCAGCCATCGCGGGGATCGCGGCGCCGAAGTCGATCTGGCGGGCCAGGATCACCGCGACCGGCAGGTGAACGAGGTACGTCGCGTAGCTATAGCGGCCGAGCCAGCGCAGCGCTGAATTCGACAGCACGCTCGCGGCCAATGTGCTATCGCGCAGCTGTAGCGTCAACGCCAAGAGCGAGGCGAACAGCAGCGCAAGCACGGTGAAGCCGGCGGTGCGCACCCAGTCATCGAGCGGCGAAAACCCACGGTCGGCGAGGCCGTATGCCACAACGGCGCCTCCGCAGATGATCGCGACCGGCGGCGCCCACCGGCGCAAGAGCGCGAGATCGTGCTCGTTGCGAATCGCCAGCGCGATCAGCGCTCCCGCGGCGAGTGCGTCCATGCGCGCCGGCATCAGCGTGTAACCGAGGCCGGCGGGGAGGTCGGCGATCACGAATCCCAGGCGCAGCCCGAAAGCGATCAGGATGCCCGCGACGCACAGCCGCATCAACGTCCGGCGGCTGAACGCGAACACGAAGGCCGGCCAGAGCAGATAGAACTGCTCCTCAACAGCCAGCGACCAGATGTGCCCAACGAAGAAGAAGTCCGCGCGCAGGCCGGGGTTGATCGCGTCGTAGATGTTCGTCAGGTAGAGCGCGTACCAGGCGAAGTAGTCCCATAGCGCGTCCCTCCCTCCCGTCTCGTCGAAGAGAGGCAGGAGCAGCAGCAGCAGCAGCAGAAACGCATAGTACGCCGGAAAGATGCGCAGCGATCGGCGAGCATAGAAGCTACCGAAGAAGCGTCGGACGGGGCCCTTCGAGTCGAGCAGGATGCCCGTGATCAGGAACCCGGAGAGCACAAAGAAGAGATCGACTCCGGCCCAGCCTGCTCCCGCCAGCCCAGTCACAATGCCATCAATCACCCAGCCCGACTCGCGCCCATACGTGAAGTCGTAGATGAAGTCGAAATGGTAGAGCATCACGAACGCGATCGCGATGCCCCTGAGGCCATCGAGCGCGGGGACGCGTTCGCCCGGCCCGGCCGTCATCGCCCGGCGCAGCTTGTCCGCTGCCGGGCGGTTGCCCGCACCGGGCGGGCGGTTGCCCGCACCGGCGCGGGTGATACCATGCGTCCTGAGATCGGGCGTCCCAAGATTAGGAGGAGACATGGACACCTCGGCCGGCGAAGCCGCCGCTCACGCTCACGCGAAGGCCCTCGTAGCGGGCAACGTTGGCGCCGCATTCCTCGGCATGACGCCGGAAGGCTTGGCGAGCGCCATGGAGATCGGCAACACAACGTGGAACATCATGTCGTATGAGTTTGAGAACCAACGGCTGGACGGCGAAGACTTTCTCGTAGACATCATCTACTTCACGGACCTGGGGCGGCTCAGCCTGCACTATCGTTTCCAAGACGTCGAAGGCGTCTGGAAGGTCGCCGGGGTCGAACGCGACACGTAACACACCTTTTCGCCTAACCACCAGGCTAACGGGCTTCGGCGACCACCCAGATGTGGTTGGAGAACAGGCGGTTGACCGGCGGCAGCTTACTGAACGGGCGGATGAACCGCACCACGTCCAGCACGCCGAGCCAGAAATTCAACGCCCGCTCCTCCTTCGGGAAAAACGGATCCTGCGGTGGCTCCCAGACGTCGACGCGCCTGACCCGCAGGCCAGCCGCCTGAAGGGCCTCACGCAGCGAGTTGCCTGTCTGCGGGTTGACGTGCAATTCGCGCTCGTACTCGTCGTGGGGCGGCACCGGGCCCGGCGGCAACACCAGCTCGTTAAGCAGCCGGCTCTTGATCTTGAACAGCCGCGCCACGCCCAGCAGCAGGCGGTGCACGTTACGGACGTAGTGCCGGTAGACGACATCCTCGAACACGCGATTCGGCGACGTATGGATCACCAACCGCCCACCCGGCTTCAGCGCCCGCGCGATCTCCGCGAAGGACGCATCGAGGTCCGGCTGATGCACATGCTCGACGAAGTCCAACATCAGCGCGACATCGAATGAGTCCGGCGCGAAGGCCAGCCGCGTCGCGTCCATGCGCGCGACGTCGGCCTCAGCGTCGGGAGCGCTCGCCAGCATCTCCTTCGCGATGCTCATCGACGCCTGCGCGTAGTCGATACCGACCGCGTGGGCGCCACGCAGCGCGCTCTGCAGCACGACTTCGCCCCGGCCGCAGGCGATATCGAGCACGCGCTGGCCGGAGCGAACGTCCGCAAGTTCCAGCGCGCGCACCATGCGCGCGGAGATCGCCCGCCCTCCGCTCTCGGCGAACTGCTGATGGCCCTCCACGGCGGAGCGATAATACTCCTCCGTGTAGGCCCCAGGCTCGATCGGCGTGACCGGCTTAGCGTCGGCTGGCAACCTCTCCTCCTATCCGCAGGCCATTCTAGGTAGACAGCGTCTAGCCGGTCAAACCGCGCCGGGGAAAAGAGACCGGCGGATCAAGAACCCTCCGCGCCAGCGAGCAGTTGGGGACCACCCTCAGCGCCAGGTTTGCTAGGATGTCGCCATGTCGAACGAACCCGTGGGTGTGTTGGTGATCGGAGCGGGAGCTTCAGGCGCGGCGTTCGCCTGGAGCATCGCCGGCGCCGGCATGAGCGTCCTCTGCCTGGACCAGGGCCCTTGGATGAAGCAGCGGGATTATCCGAGCAACGGGCTGGACTGGGAAGAGCGCGGACTGGGGGAATTCGCCACCAGCCCGAACGTGCGCGGACTGCCCGCGGACTATCCTGTCAACGAGCAGGACTCCGACATTTCGCCGCTGATGTTCAACGCGGTGGGCGGGAGCACCATCCTCTGGGCGGCGCACTTCCCAAGGCTCACGCCCAAAGACTTCCGGATGAAGAGCGACGACGGAGTCGGCGCGGACTGGCCGATCGACTACCAAACCCTCGAACCGTACTTCGCGCTGAACGATCGCATGATGGGGGTCTCGGGGTTGTCAGGCGACCCGGCGTATCCGTATCACGAGCCGCCGTTGCCGCCGCTGCCGCTTGGTAAATCCGGAAACACGCTGGCCGCTGGCTTCGAGAAGCTCGGCTGGCACTGGTGGCCGTCGGATAGCGCCATCTTGTCGCGGGAGTATGAGGGGCGCGAGGCGTGCATCAACTTAGGCCCTTGCCTAACTGGTTGCGCGCAAGGCGCCAAGGCCAGCACCGACATCACCTACTGGCCGGTGGCTCAACGTAAGGGCGTGAAGGTGCGCAGCGGCTGCCGCGTGCGTGAGATCACCGTGCGGGAAGACGGCATGGCGGACGGGGTCCTTTACTACGACGAAGAGGGCCAGCTGCAGGAACAGAAGGCGGAGATCGTCGTGCTGGCGTGCAACGGCATCGGCACGCCACGGCTGCTGCTCAACTCGAAGAGCCAGCAACATCCGGATGGGCTGGCCAACAGCAGCGGCCTGGTGGGCAAGAACCTGATGTTTCATCCGTATGCGATGATCACCGGCATCTTCGAGGAGCCACTCCACGGCCGCCGCGGACCGGTAGGCTGCTCGTTCTGGAGTCACGAGTTCTACCAGACCGATCGTTCCCGTGGGTTCGTGCGGGGGTACTCGTTCGAGGCGATCCGGGGCCTGGGCCCGGCGCAGACCGCGCTGCAGGGCATGGTCCAAGGCTTCATTCCCTGGGGCGAGGACCACCACCGGGCGTTCGCCCGGCTCTACGACCACACAGCGACGCTGCTCGGTATCACCGAAGACCTGCCGGAAGATACCAATACCGTCACCCTGGACCCGGAACTGAAGGACTCCCACGGGATCCCGGCGCCGAAGGTCACGTATCGGTTGAGCGAGAACAGCCGGAAGATGCTGGCACACGCGGTGGAGCGGGCAACGGAGGTGCTGACGGCCGCGGGCGCCGTTGAGACAGTTGCGGAGCCGTTGATGCGCGGCGCGGGCTGGCACCTGATGGGGACGGCCCGGATGGGCCGGGACCCGAAGGCCTCGGTGGTCAACGAGCGTGGGCAGGCGCACGATGTGAAGAACCTCTTCATTGTGGATGGCAGTGTCTTCGTGACCGCCGGTGGCGTGAACCCCACCTCGACGATCCAGGCGTTCGCCCTCTACGTGGCAGACAGCATCAAGAAGAACATAGAAACACTCTTCGACGACGCATGACGGAACCACCCGCTGCCCTGAACGACCCCAGGTTCATGAAGGCGCTCCTGGACCTCGTGATTCCTCCGAGCGCGCCGGGAGACCTTCCTGGCGCGGGCGCCCTGGGCCTTTCGGCCGCCGTGGTCACGGCGATCCAGGCCGATCCGGCGCTCGGCCCGCTGGTCGAGGCGGGGACGCAGGCAGTACAGGAGTCGGCTCTCTCCCAGCACCCTGAGGGCCTAGCGGGAATGGCGCCGCAAGCCGGGGTGAAGGTGGTCGAGGCCCAGCTTGCCGCGCACCCGTTTCTCATCATGGGCATCTTGCGGTACCTGTACCCGGCCTACTATCAGCACCCACAGGTCTTGGAAGGCATCGGCGAACCACCACGTCCCCCGTTCCCAGAGGGATTCGACGTCGAAGCGACGGATGCGGAGCTGCTCGAGAAACTGCGTGCGCGCCGGAAGGTGTAGGGAAGCAGTTGTGCCGGGTCGCCGTGAGGCGAGCGGGCGCAGGAAGCACCAGCAAGTTGCGAAGCAACTGCAAGCTCACCGGAGGTGAGCCGATGACCGGCATTGATTGGATTGAGAAGTTCAAAGCTGCCCGCGGCGACCAGCAATTTGCCTTACTTGAAGGCTTTCATCCGCTGAAGCATGCGCTGAGGTTCCATGCTGACATTCTCGATGTGGTCACCGATGATCTGGAAGAACTCCTGGCTCTCTCTCGCTGGTTGGCGCCCGGCCTCACGGACACGATAGAAGCGTCCTCTACAGTCGTCTCGAAGGAACTCTTTCATCGACTCCTCCGCGACTCGCGCAAGACAGAGGTCCTAGCCATAGCACGCCGCCGCATCGTGTCGGCCGAAGTCGTCCTGATGGAACGTCGCCAGGCGCCGGTTGTCCTGCTAGAGAACCCATCGCACCTTGGCAACGTTGGCGCGGCGATTCGTGCGGCCGCGAGCGCGGGCGCTTCCGCAGTTGTCACGACCGGCAGACATGATCCCTGGCAGGCAGAAGCGATCCGAGGCTCTACAGGCCTGCACTACGCTGTGCCTGTCGCCCATGCTGGCTCGCTGGGCGCGCACAGCGGTCCACTGGTTGCGGTTCATCTCGAGGGTGACCCGCTCCGTGCTGGCGGTGTTCCTCAAGATGCGATTCTCGCCTTCGGTTCAGAACGTCGAGGCCTGAGTGACGAGCTACTTGAGAAGGCAGATCATTGCGTCAGCATCCCAATGGAGCCCAATGTCTCGAGCATGAACCTCGCCAGCGCCGTCGCTGTGGTCTTGTATGCATGGCGGCTCGTTCAGTGAGTGGCCCTCGTTAGATCTCGCCCTCCAGCAAAGATAGCTGAAGCTCTGGGTACTTCAAACGCCCGGTTCCTCCTTGACTGCGGCGGTTCCGAATGTTAAGTTGGTGGCGTTCTCAGTGGAAGTGAGTCGTCACTAACTTAGTCGATTTTGAGCGGGCGCGCCAATCCGCGCCAGGGGGCAGGACATGGATCTACACGACAACGAAGAAGAGGCTGCGTTTCGCAAAGAGGTGAGCACCTTCATCTCGGCCGAAGCGCCAAAGGCCGGCCAGGGCTTCGGCGAAGCCGGCGACTGGTTCAAGAAGCTGGCCGACAAGGGTTGGATCGCCCCGGCTTGGCCAGAAGAGTACGGCGGCGCCGGCCTCAGTGTGATGAAACAGTTCGTACTAAACGAGGAGATGGCCCTGCGAAGGGCTCCGAGACCAGGCCATCTCGTGATTGGCCTCGGCATGGGCGGCCCAACGATCATCAACCACGGCACGGAGGAACAGAAGAAGGAGTTCCTACCAAGCATCATCCAAGACCGCGACATCTGGTGTCAGGGGTTTAGTGAACCAGAGTCTGGGTCGGATCTCGCTTCTATCAAAACGAAGGCCGTGCGAGACGGCGACGACTGGGTGATCAACGGACAGAAGATCTGGACTTCGTTCGCCCACCAGGCAGTCTGGATGATCATGATCGCCCGGACGGACCCGGACGCTCCCAAGCACAGAGGCATGAGCTACTTCGTGGTCGACATGAAGTCGCCCGGCATCACGGTCCGGCCCATCACCGATATGGCCGACGGCAAGCTGTTCAACGAAGTCTTCTTCGACAACGTCCGGGTGCCGGCCAAGAACATGGTGGGAGAAGAGAACCGCGGCTGGTACGTCGCGACGACGACGCTCGACCATGAGCGTTCGGCCATCGGCTCAACCACAGGCCTGCGGCAACAGGTAGACGGGCTGATTGAGTTCGCTCGGGAGCATGTGAAGGACCATACCAGTTCACTCAAAACGAACCCGACGATTAGGTACGAACTCGCGGACCGGATGCTCGAAACAGAGATGGCCCGGATGCTGTCTTACCGCGTCATCACCATGCAGAACCGCGGAGAGGTCCCCAACCACGAAGCCTCGATGCTGAAGCTGTACACCTCGGAGCTGCAGCAGCGCATCGCCTCCACCTACATGCACCTGCTTGGGCCGTACGGTCTGCTCGGAACCGGCTCGCCATGGGCGCCCGATAACGGACGTCACGGCTCAGCGTACGTGTCCGCCGTGTCCGCCACGATCGCCGGTGGTACGAGCGAGATCCAGCGCGGCATCATCGCCACCCGCGGATTGGGCCTGCCAAAAAACTAGTAGCTGGACACCCGCGCCGACCGGTTAGCTTCCACTCTCCTGAACCTAACCTTGACGTTTAGGTGAGTTTGGGGGTACGATCCAGCCACGATGGCGCACAAGCGCAATGCTAACGATGTTGCGGTCGACGAACCGTATCTCCAGATCGGCGAAGTAGCTGAGCGGACTGGTGTTACCCAACGTACGCTGCGCTTCTACGAAGAGAAAGGGCTGCTGAAGCCGCCGACCCGCATGGAAGGCGGCTTTCGTCTCTACTCCGAGGCCGACATCCAGCGCCTGGAGCGCATCCGGCACCTCAAGCAGCTGCTCGGCTTCCCGCTCGCCGAGATCAAGGAGATGGTGGAGGCCGACGAGGTCAAGATGCAGCTCCGAGCCGAGTACCGGCCCGAAGCGGAGGCCTCCGAGAAGCGAGCGCAGATCCTTAAAGCGATCGAGGTGACGGAGCGCCAACACGAACTGATCTGCCAGAAGGCGACCGCGATCGCTGACATGCAATCGAAGCTTGAGGAGCGCCTCGGCACGTTCCGGGGCTGGCTCGCCGATCTAGAGTCCACGCCCAAGACGGCGCCCAAAACCAAGGCGAACGTTTAGGCCCCTACACCAGCGCCTCTACCAGATCATCGCGATGGCGCGTCAGCCAGGCCGCTGACCGCGCGCGCCACGACAGCCCCCAGATCAGCTCGGGGCCTCCGGACGCCGTCTCTGGCGTCACGCTCGCCTCGTCAGCCTGCGCAGCGGCATCATGGATCGCAAACTGGACGATCAGATCTACGAAGGCGCTGCGCTCGGTTTTCGGCAGTCCGTAGGCGTCGACCATCGCCCTCAACTGACGGGCCCGCTCCTCGAACGGCGGCAGGCCTTCCAGCTCCGCGACCATGTCATCGTGGAGTTTCGCGTTCAGCCAGCAAGCCTCCGCGAGTTCGACGAGCGGATCGACGGGCCCGGCGCGCTCCCAATCGATCAGCCCAACCGGCATGCCATCGCGAGCGACGATGTTCCACGGCGCGATGTCGCAGTGGCCGATGATCTTCTTCGAACTGCCCAGCGGACGGCCGAACCAGGGCCACCAGACCGCATCGTCAGGCGGCTGGAACGAGGCCGTCGCCTCGTGCAGGTCGCGGACCAGCTCGCCCACAGCGGCGACGCCCTCCAGCGACCAGGGGCCGGGCTGCGTGAACGTACCCTCGATGTACTGGAGCGTCTCGCGGCCTTGGTCGTCGAACCCAGAGCCAACGACCCGGGGCGAGAAGGGGAAGCCGGCTTCTTCGAGGTGTCGCAGGAGCGCATGAGTGGTGGGCGTCCAGGGCCCCGCCTCCCTGATGAGAACGTCGCCACGGCGGTAGACCGCGTGAGGGTGGCCAGGACTCTTCTCGCGCAGGACGACGAGTTCAGAGTCGCCGGCGGAGTCAGGCTCGCCGTTCATCGCGCAGCTTCGCCCGAGGAATGGACCGGCGCTAGTGTGGGCTCTCTTCTGGAGGAGGTGGAGGCTTCACCCAGCCAAGCGCAACCCGGACCGCCAGAGCCAGCAGCCCGACACCCGCCGCGGTGATTGCGGCGAAGACCGTCCACGTCTGTACCCGCACGCGGCTATCATCGCCGGCGTCATCTATCTGTGGCGCCACGTCGACTGCCTGAATATCTGGCGAGTCGTCGATCGCCTGCACCGTAGACGCGCTGGCAAGGACGAAGAGAGCCGCGACTAGGGCCGCTCCGATCAGGATCGCTCGAATGCTCATCTCACCTTATGTTACTCCGCGGCCACACCTATGCGCGAGAGCAGCCCGTTCAGCTCGTCGTCTGAGAAGAAGTGCAGCACCAGCCGGCCGCGACCGTTCTTCTGCCTCCGCAACTCGACCTTCGTGCCGAGCGTGTCGCGGATGCGCGATTCGATCCGGTCGATCTCCGGGTCGGCGCCGTTGTGGGCCGGCTTGCTCGCCCCGCTCGGGCCGCGGCGCGCGAGCCGTTCCGTTTGGCGAACGGTCAGCCCTCGATCGATCACCTGCTGCCAAGCGTTCCGCCGCTCAGCCTCGTCCTCGATCGCGAGGAGGGCGCGGCCGTGTCCTTCGGTGATCGTGCCCGCGGCCAAGCTCTGCTTGATCTCGTCGCTCAGGGCCAGGAGCCGCATCATATTCGCGACTGCCGTCCTGCTGCGCCCGACGCGGTGCGCGATCTCGTCCTGCGTGATGCCAAACTCGCCCGCCAGGCGTTGATAGGCGCCAGCCTCTTCGAGAGCGTTCAAATCCTCTCGCTGCAGGTTCTCCACAAGGGCAAGCTCGAGCAGCTCCCGCGTTGCCGCCTCTTTCACGATCACGGGTACCCGGCTCAGGCCCGCGAGCTTCGCGGCCCGCAGACGCCGCTCACCCGCGATCAGTTGGTACACGCCTTCGGCGTTGCTCGTACTCACCAACAACGGCTGGAGCACGCCGTGCTCCTTCATGCTCCCGACCAATTCGTCGAGCGCTTCTTCGTCGAAGCTGGTACGTGGTTGATGGGGATTGGGAACTATGAGGTCTACATCGATTTCGTCGATACCACCAGCGGTGGCGGGGATGAGGGCGCCTAGACCGCGTCCTAAGCCTCTGGTGCGTGTCACGTAATCACCTCTGCTACGGTTGTAACCGTCCCTAATAACTCCTCCGCCAGCGCGTCGTATGCCTCAGACGCGGGCGAGCGGGGATCGTAGGCATGGATTGGCAGGCCGTGGCTGGGCGCCTCGCCCAGTCGCACGCTGCGGGGAATCACCGTCTGGAACGTGTCCGGGAAGTGTCTCCGCACTTCGTCCGCGACCTGCTGCGACAATGTGGTCCGCCGGTCGAACATGGTCAGCACAGGCCCTCGCATCCGCAGCTCGCGATTTAGGTTGCGCCGCACCAGCTCAAGCGTGCTTGCGAATTGGCCGAGCCCTTCCAGCGCTAGGTACTCACACTGCACGGGCACGATCACCTCATCGGCTGCTGTCAACGCGTTAATCGTTAAGAGCCCGACGGACGGCGGACAATCGATGATCACAAAGTCATAGGCCTCTATTCCTCCCTCTAACTCCTGTTTCATCCTTGTTTCTCTCGCCATCGCCACCGTCAGCTCTACTTCGGCACCCGCTAGGTCCGACGTGGCAGGCACGAACGAGAGTCGATCGAACCCCGACGCGATCGTCACATCCGCGAGCGAAGCATCTCCAAGCAGCAGGTCGTAGGTGCTGGGACGGCCGTCGAGCGATATGCCGAGCGCGGCCGTTGCGTTCGCCTGCGGATCGGAATCGACCAGCAGCACGTTGCGTCCACGCCGGGCGAACGCGTCGCCGAGGTTGACGGCTGTCGTGGTCTTGCCCACGCCGCCCTTCTGGTTCGCGATCGCCATCACGCGTGTCATGCCAGCACGATCTCCGGATGAGCCGCCAGCCGCCTCTCGATCTCGACCCTGTCCGCAATCCCCTCGCTACCAGCGGCCTCAACAGAGGCCGCGGCCGCGGCCGACGCGAACCGCACCGCGGCGGCCACGTCGCCGGTCTCCTCGTAGCGGATCAGGTACGCCGCCGCGAAGACGTCGCCCGCGCCGGTCGGATCGACCTGGCCGGCCGGGAACGCTTCGATCTCTCGCCACGCCCCTTCGCTGTGGACGCGCGCGCCGCGGCGCTCCCGCGTCACGACGACGGCGGGCAGATCTTCGACCCAGCGATCCACCTGGCGCTCATCGCCAGCAAGGTCCTCATCGGACACGAACAGCACGTCAGCGCCTTCCCAGAACGGCGGGCCGGCCCAGGCGCGACGCTGCACGCGAGCCTCTTCATCAAGGCCCCGCAGCCAGCCCTGGGCGCCTATGCCAAGGAGGCCATGCGTAAATAAACGTGAGCATTCCGGCGCAACTTCGCCGCAAACTGGCGCTAGAAACGCTACAGGAGCTTCCAACCATGCAGAAGGGATGTCACTGCTCGTAAGCGGAGCTGCTTGCGCGGGAACTCGCTGACGCCGCTCCGCGCCGTCATAACGATTTTCAAACGTCGTGGTCTGCCGTGAACTCCGGCCAGCGAACTCGATGCCGGAGAGATGCGGGTCGCTGAGGACATCAGCGCCGGCTCTGGTGACCACTCCGGCCGTCCTTCCGAGGCGGCGGGCCTGCAGCGAAGCGAACGTTGCCGCTCCCCCTAGGCGTGAACCTTGCGGCGTGAGATCCTGCACTACATGCCCCACTATCACAAAGTCCGGCGTCTTCACCGCCTGTTACCGCCGAACGCTGATCCTCACCTTACGAGAATCCCCCTCCCCGACACTTGCCGTACCCACGGTTGGGTCCTTCGACAGGATGAGATGCACAATCCGACGCTCGTAGGCTGGCATCGCCTCCAGCGTCACGGGCCGGCCGTTGCGGCGCACGCTCTCCGCCGAACGATGCGCGAGGTCCTCAAGCGACTCCTCTCGACGCCGGCGATAGCCTTCCACATCGACGGAGAAGGGCGCCTCGCCCCGGTATTTGCGGCTTACCATCAGGTTGACAAGGTACTGGAGCGATGCCATCGTGCCACCCCGCCGGCCGATCAGGACGCCCATGTCCTCGCCGGTCACGTCCAGCACAGCCTGCACGAGACCAATGCCGTCGCCCGGCGTCTCCGGCGCCCGCACCGTTGTTTCGGCTTCAAGGTCCATCAACTCAAGCAGCTCCTTGAGCGTCTCGTGGGCGAATTCAACGGCATCACCTTCCGGGGTCTCGAATGTGATTTGGGTGAGCCGGACCTTGGCCTGCTCTCCGCCGATGCCAAAGAGGCCCGCCCTGCCTTCCGACAGCACCTCGACCTCGACTTCGTGACGCTCGAGGTCTAGGTCGTAGAGGCCGTTCTCGATCGCCTCTTCGACGTTCTTGCCTGTCGCCTCTACCTGTTCTTGCTCGTTAGCGTCGTCGCCTTCCACGGCGTCGTCTCCTTCTGCGCTTTGTGGGCGCTGTGGCGACCTCTTCCTCGCCACCTTCAGCGTCCTCACCATCAGGTTCGCCGTCCGGCTCCGCCAGCTGTTCCTGCTTCGCTTCCTTCGCCGCGGGCGCTGGGGCCTGCGGGGGCGATATGGAAATGATCCTGCGCCAATCGAACTCGCGCCCCATGGCGAAGTACTGGAGCACTACGCCAACGACGTTGGTTGCTACCCAGTATAGCGCCAGACCGCTGGGGAACTGAAGTGTGAAGAACGCGAACATCAGCGGCATCATGAACATCATGGTGTTGTTCATCTGCGCCTGCTGCGAGTCGGTGCTCGCAGTAGCCGGCATCGTCATCCGCTGCTGCACCCAAGTAGACGCGCCAACCAACACCGCCATAATCAGCGTGCCGTCAGGCTGGCCCATGTCCATCCACAGGAACTGCTTCTCCA